>CAIKRN010000012.1 GCA_903829855.1 uncultured Opitutia bacterium | reverse complement strand
CGTGGTCTTACTGGGCGACAGCATTACTGAGCAGCGCCTCTACACCACGGTCATCGAAGCCTATACGCTCAGCCGCTTCCCGCAGTGGAAACTCAGCTTCCGTAATATCGGTTGGGGTGGCGACACCGCCCGGGGTGGTCTTGGTCGGGCTGCACGCGACATGCTCCCACTCAAACCCACGTTCGTCACCATCGACTTCGGCATGAACGACCACGGTTATCGCGCACACGATGAAGGTATTTACAAAGGCTACATCGACAAGCAAACCCAGCTCGTGGCCCTACTCAAAGCCAACCATGCGCGCGTCGCCCTACTGACGCCTCAGCCCATCGAAGAAAAGCGCCCAGACCCGGATAAGGATGCAAAGAACGGCTCGCTCCGGAAAATGTCGGATGGCCTGCGTGAAATCGCCGCCAAGGAAAACGTCCTCTTCGCCGATCAATTTGACCCGTACATGGCCGTCATGCTCAGCGCCCGCCAAGCCAACCCCACAGCCTTTATCGGCGGTGGCGACGCCGTCCACCCCGGGCCCGTCGGTCACACGGTCATGGGCTGGGCAATCTTGAAGGCACTGGGCGCACCCGCCGCCGTCTCCGGCGTCGAATTGACGGCTGCCGGCAAGCTCGTGGCCTCATCTGGCTGCCAGGTTACCGAAGTCAAAACGGAGGCTGGAAGCCTCAGTTTCATCCGCAAGGACGAGACCTTGCCGATGCCCTTCAGCCCACAGAACGAAGCGGCAACCAAGCTCATCCCTGTGCTCGCTGACCTCAGCCGCTATGAACTGAAAATCACCGGACTGACCGCCGCCAAATATCAGCTGCTCATCGATGACAAGCCCGCCGCGGTGTTCACGGCCCAGGAACTCGCCGCAGGTTGCAACCTGACGCTCACCGCCGGGCCCATCACCGAGCAAGCTCGCCAGCTGTGGGTAACGGTCGTGGCTAAAAATAATGCCTTCTACAAACGCTGGCGCGACGTGCAGCTATACGTGCCTGCCGATTGGTCCAAGTGGCCCGGATTTGAAGACGCCCGCAATAAGGAACTAGCTAAGCTCGACGGCCAGATCTCGGAACTTGAAACCAAGATCGACACCCTGCGCCAGACGACGGCACACAAGTTCGTCCTAAAGCCCTCCCACCAGTAATCCCAGCGGGCAAGGCTTACTTGCCCTTGGCCTGTTTGTCCCAGAATCGCTGGAACTGCTCCTTCGTCTTCACGACGATGGCTTCATCGGGTTGCGTCCATTTGACTTCTACCCCCGGATGGTCGGCCTTCAAATGCGTGATGTCGGCTTCGGTGGCGATCACCTTGGTGAGCACGATTTTCTTCAGGGAAGCGAGCTTCTGCAAGTGCGTGAAGCCCAGAGCGTAGGTCAGCCAGGTTTCATTGATTTCGATTTCCTCGAGCGTCTTGATTTCAGCTAGGGCGGCTAACGAGGCATCGGTGATGCGGGGACTGAATTGCGGGCTTAGTTTAACGATACGCAGCTTAGGCAAGGCCTGCAGAGCACGGATACCCTCGTCGGAGACGGCGTAAGTGTGCTGCAGGTCCACGCTCTGGAGCGACTTGATCTGCGCGATTGCCAGCGTGACGCGGTTATCCACACGGCAACCGCCGAGGCGGAGGGATTCGAGCTGCGTGCAGGAGGCCAGATGGGCGAGCCCGGGACCCAGCGCGCCCTTCTGCGGCAGATGGCCAGGCGCATACCAGCCCCAATGATCCAGACCGAAGGATTTAAGGTTCTTCCAGCCGGCAAAAGCCTTGAAGCCGTCGTCGGTTAACTCCGCCCCGTTGGCGAAGAACTTCTCTAGCTGCTCCAGTGAGGCGAGAGACTTCGCGGTGTCATCATTCAACCGCGCCGATTCCGGACTAACATCGGCCCGCTTCAAACTGCGCATGGCGCCGAGGAGCGCATAATCCTCAATAGTGATGGTGGCCTTGCCTCCAACTGAAGCCTCCGTGACCGTGCCGTCCTTCTCGACCTTAAAGCGGACGCCCTTGGCCGCGAGGGCGTCCACATTGGGCGGATTAGCTGCCAAAGCGGAGAGCATGCAGATGAACAACAAGGCGCGGGAGGTTTTCACAGGAAAAAGGCGGAAGGGGAAATTAGGCGACCAAAGAGGAGTGCGTCACGCACCGAGCCGACCGTACGACATAGCGAGAACGTGGAACGGAAACTCGCGAACCTGTTTCCAACGAATGCCATCGGTCGAGCGCATGAGCTTGCCGGGCCAGAGGGTGCCAACGAAGACGCCATTACCAAAGGTCGCATTCGTGGGCGCGCTCTCATTGGGTTCACGGCGCCAGGCCTTACCGTCCTTGGACAAATAGGTGGCACCCTGCCCGACCCCGACGAACTGCTGGCCATCCCAGACCATGGCATTGATATGTTCACCTTCTTCACCGGTCGTGCGATCAGTCCAAGCAAGACCGTCCTCACTACGCATACAGAGTCCATGCATACCGCCGCCCACAAAAAAGCCATTGCCGAAGGCAACGTCGATCAGGGTGTTCTTAGCCACCGCACTGGGTGCGATGTCAAATAAGGCCGCACCCGTCTTCCGCATGAGCCGCGCACCGTAATCACCGACAATCACCACGCGGTCATTGCCTTGGGCTACGCGACGCAGGCTAGGGTCGAAGCCAAGCATGCCCTTACGATCGAGCGTAAGGGGCTTACGCGCTGACCAGACCTTACCCTCAGTGGAAGTGATTTCGGTCGGTGCGGGACCGCCGGCCTCCGCAATGACGCGAAACAGTCCGTCCGCGGAAAAGATAGGGCCATAGGTGCCGACATAGGCCTGCGCATTGAGCTTAAAGGCGTCCCACGAGGCCCCATCGGCCGTACTCCATCCAATACTATCGCCGCCAAACTTCCCGATGGCCAAGCAGCGCCCTTGACCGAAGCAGACATGCTGCAATAGCACCCCGTCGCGGTCGACTTGTTGATTTATCCACTCAAGGCCATCGCGTGAAAATGCCCGCAAGCCATTCTCGCCGACGGCGACGAAAACTGCCCCACTGATCGGCACCAGGGGTGTAGGCTTAGGAATAACGTCGGGCATCGCGGCGAACAGTCAGCACCGCCTCACACTAGGCCTGGCAGACGGCCACCATACGCGGCCTTCTTGGAGACGCGGCTATTACCGAACTCACCGCGGCGGTCGCCCAACATATCGAGCAGCTCGACATAGAGATTAGCCACCGGCGTGTCCTTTTGGTACGCGATATGGCGTCCAGGCTTCAACAGGCCACCCGCCCGACCCGCCAAGAGTGCTGGGTAGTTAGTGCGACCATGACCGCCATCAGACATGTAGGAGGTGTAAAGCATCACCGTATTATCGAGCAGGCTCGTACCACCCTCGTCGATGGCCGCCATCTTGGCCACCGCCTCGGCGAAGAACTGGGTATACCAAGTGTGAATCTGACGCAACCCTTCGCGGGCGACGGGATCGGCATCCTCAATGCGGCCCGAATTACCGTGGTGCTCGAGCGTATGGGCGTGATGTTCGTAGCCCACCGTGACGACGCCGGGGAATAACGCGCCGTCATCCCCCAGCCCGAGGCTACACACGCGGGTGGTATCGGTCTGGAAGGCCAGCACCATGAGGTCGGCCATAATTCGCAGATAATCCGCATGCACCGCCGGATTGCGTCCGACCGCGCGCATCATCTGATCTTGGGCGGAAAGCGTCACCGGGAAGTTGACAGGAAGGTGCGGATTCGACGGACCGGGATCCTTCATGTCGAGAGCCTCAATGGCGATGCGTTCCTGCACCCGGCGCACGCGCATCTCGATACTGTAAACGGACTCAAGGTATTCATTGAGTTTACCCTGATCCGCATAACCGAGCTTCTTCTGCGTGCGGCGGGCATCTTCAAGGATAAGGTCGACCACCTGGGTCTCATAATTACGCGGGCCAGATTTCGCGACTTCCGGAGCGGAGGCACCGAGACGGCGCGGCCAATTGGGTGCCACGAGCTGGCGGCCTTTGAACATGCGTTCGAAGGCCGTCCGCGGATTACGCTCCACTGGCAAGGACCGACCCTGACGATCGAAGAAGAAAGAGGTCTCCCCGCCCGAGTAGCCCATGCGCACTGCCGGCAACAAACTCTCTGCTCCGATAATCTCAGCGGCACGCTCGTCGATGGATTGACTGGCCAGCGGACGACCGTCGAGCTTGCCGACCTTGTCGGCCGCCGTGAGATGGAGATAAGCACAGTGCTCGTGGGCATTGAGCTTACCATCGCTCCCGCCAGACTGAGCGAGATTGGAGAGAATCAATAATTCATTCTTCTGTGCCTCCAGCGAGCGCAAGATCGACGGCAGTTTACCCAGTTTGCCTTCAGCCTGGGGGACCCAGGACTCGCTCACCGTACCACCCGTCACGGTGTAGATCCCGAAGCGCACTGGTGGCTTCACCGGGACGCGCAAGCCCGCGCGCAGGACGGTGGGAGCGAGTGATTCCAGGAAGGGCAACGCGGCGAGCACACCGGCACCACGAAGGAAGGAACGGCGACTCACCGGCGCGGGAGCCGGACGATCAGGATGGGGGTTCATTCGGATTTTCGGTTTTGAAAAGGGAAACTCTTGGTAACCTCCAGCATGAGCGTGGAGAAGTGGTAGCCATCTTTCGCTAGGGCCGCAACCATGCGATCAAGGGCTGGTTCATCATAATAGTCGGTATCACGCCCGAGGGCGTAGCTCAGAGCTTGGGCCGCGACATTCCGGACGAATTGGGGCTGCTTTTGCTGCAACACCTGACGCAGGCCCGAAACACCCTTAAAATCGCCGATTCCCGGCAGTTTGCCGACGTTATCCAAGGGCTGGCCACCCAGGTCGGCCCGCCACTCACCGATAGCATTAAATTCCTCCAAGGCAAAACCCATCGGGTCGACGCGACGATGACAGCCCACGCAGTTAGGATCCAAGGCATGCTGCGCCAGTTTCTCGCGAAAGTTCGCTGGCACTGGCTTGCCTTTGGCAGGAGGGGCGAAACTCCCCGCGGCGGCCGGCGGCGGGGGCGGCGGTGCGCCCAGCAGGACCTCTAAGAGCCACTTTCCGCGGGCCGTGGGCTTCGTGCGATTGGTATGGGAAGTCATCGTCAGCATACTCCCCATGGCAATCAGGCCACCGCGGTGGTTCTCCGGCCGCAAGGCCACCTTTACAAAATCCTTACCTGCAGGGGCGGGCAGGCCGTAGTGCTTCGCCAGCTCGACGTTTACGAAAGTGTAGTCCGCATCCAGCAATTCCAGTAGGCTACGGTCTTCCTTACGGATATAGTCACAGAACATCCGCGTCTCGCGCTCCATGGCATCACGCAAGCTGCGCGTGTACGTCGGAAAAGTATTCTGGCTCGGGAGCGCTCTAGAGATGGAAGCCAACTGTAACCACCGCTCGAGAAAGTGCCGCGTCAAGGCCTCCGCCTTGCGGTCGGCCAACAAACGGCGAACCTGCTTTTCGAGTACCGCTGGCTGCGCCAACGTCCCCGTATCGGCCACGGCGAAAAGTTCGTCATCAGGCATGGTGGCCCAGAGGAAATAAGAGAGACGAACGGCCAGCTCGTGATCGTTGATCTGGGCGACCGCACCTGGCTTCACGGGAGAGGCCTCCATGCGGAGCAGGAAGTTCTGTGAGACCAGTGCAGGTTTCATCGCCTTGCGAATCGCAGCTTCCAAAGGCTCACCACTCGCCAGGGCGGCATCGGCAAGGCGGGCATAGGGCTCCACTTCGGCGGCGGGCACCGGCCGCCGGAAGGCCCGGCGCAAGAAACCGGCCAGCACCTTGCGGGCCGACGCTGCGGGCGTCGCCGCCTTGTCTGGCGTACCCAAGAGGTATTTACGGGCACCGTTATCCTTGAACAACGCATCGAGCCCTAGGTCCGCCGCCTCGAAATACTTTTCCATCAGCGTCGGCTCGATCATGAGCCCGCCCGCATGATTCACGAAGCCGTGCGCTACATTCTCGTTCGGCATCCCCGCCTGAGACGCGGCGTCGAAATTGATGCGTAGGAGATCGCGCAGCGTCTGCCCATATTCAGCGCGCGTCATCTGGCGGGTCAGCGCCGGGCCGGGGTGCGGGCGTTTCGAAGTATCAAAGGACTCACTGATCCAATTCAGGAGCGCCTGTTTCTCCGCTGGCTTCAGACGCGGCTCATCTTCGGGCGGCATCTCTCCAGTGCGCACCTGTTCCGCCACCTTACGCCACACATCCCAGCGCTTCATCGCATCATCCGTGGTCTTCAACGCAGAGAAATCCATACTCCCCTTCTGCTTTTTCTCGCCGTGGCAATCCAAGCAATGGGCGGCGATGACGGGGGCGACAACCCCCTCAAACTTGACGTCGGCACTGAGGCCGCCGAGCGGCAACAGCAGAAGTAAATAGAACGGGCTTGGGGGCATCACGGGGGCAGGCCTCGGGTGTAAACTGCCGGCAACCCATCGCAACGGAAAATCGACCGAACGGGATTGCAGG
>CAIKRN010000011.1 GCA_903829855.1 uncultured Opitutia bacterium | reverse complement strand
GATACACGATAAAGTCAGGGTAAAGGGACGTTTCTTGTCCCCATGTCACCGTGCCCACTTGCCCCCGCGTCGGAATTTACTCTTCCCCCATGCGTCGTGCTCGGGATAGTCGACTTCGTCCATGAATGTCTTCTCCGCCGATGTCGCGCTGGCCATCACCCGTCTGGGGCTGCTGATCCTGCTCGGCTGGTTCATGGCCCGCCAGGGCTGGGTGGGCGCGCATGCCCGTCAGCCGCTGATGCGCATGATCATCTGGGTCTTTTTCCCAGCCATGATCTTCTCGCGCGTGAGCGGTAATCCGCTGATCGCTTCGGGCCCGCAGGCTTTGCTGTATCTTGGTGCGGGCTTCCTGATGATCGTGACGGGCTACGCCGTCGCGACGGCCATCGCTTCACTCTTTAAGGTCCCAGCCGGCAAGGCGCGTCGCACCTTTGCCTTCTCGGCCGGCGTCAATAACTTTGGCTACCTCGGCATCCCGGTCACGGCCGCGTTGTTTGACAAGGACGTCGTCGGCGTGCTGCTGGTGCATAATGTCGGCGTCGAGGCGGCAGTCTGGACGGTTGGGGTGGCGATGCTTTCCGGCGAGTCCCTGCGCCACGGCCTAAGGAAGCTTTTCCAGCCGATGACCGTCGCGCTGTTCGTGGCCCTAGCCATCAATTTCGCCGGCTTTGGGAAAAGCGCCGCCATCGTCTTCGCCAGCGATCTTTGCCTGGCGGTCGGTGATTGCGCCATCCCGATTGGGACGCTGCTCACGGGCATCTACCTGCACGAGATCATTAAAGACTTTCGCCTAGTCTCGGACGCTCCGGCCTCCTTCGGCGTGATGGCCGTTCGCTGGTTGCTGATGCCGCTACTTGTCCTGGCTGCGGCAGGCTGCTTGGTGACCGATCCTTCCTTGCGCAAGGTGATGTTGGTGCAGGCGGCGATGCCTTGCGGCATCTTCACCTTCCTAATCGTTGAGATGTTCAAGGGGGACGTGCTGGTTTCCCTGCGTTGCTCCGTCATAACGATGCTTTGTTGCCCGTTGGTGACGCCGTTGTGGCTTTACCTAGGGTCACGTTGGCTGACCCTGGGTAAAGCGTAATCTTTACTTGCGGGCATCCCTGACTAATCTCGCCGTCTGTCCCTGTGCGCATCCTGCTCGTCATCCTTGCCGCCGCCTTAGCGGGTTGTGCTACCTATGTCGAAAAAGACCCACGTGTCCGTGCCTTCGGTGCAGAGGCTGAGTTTGAGACTGCCGCGCAAATTGCCAAGGCGGCGGGGGTGGATACGCCTAAGGACATACTGGTCTGGAAGCTGGACGAGGCGACGGCGCTTCGGGCCGGCGGTAAGTTAAAGGAAAGTTCGAAGGCGTTCGAAGAAGTGGAACAGGCTTTTCGGGCGGAGGAAGAGCAACCAGGCTTTTCCGTCTCGGGGTCCGCCTTGGCGGCGTTCAGCAACGGCTATGCGCAACCGTACCGCCCTAAGCCTTATGACCGGATCTATGCCTCGACCTATCAGGCTCTGAACTTCCTCGAACTGCACGACTTCGCCGCGGCCCGTGTGTCGATGACGCGTCTTCGCTTCGTGCAGGAATCCTTCGGAGCCGGCCAACTTTACGTCACGCCTAAGTCGGCCAAATCACAGTATGATTTAGCTAAGGCCGACCAGGACGAACGCACCAAAGATGGGTTGAGTCAGCTGCAGGAGAATCTCGATGGTTTGACCAAAGGCGGAACTTATGATGACGCCTTCAGTCACTGGCTGCAGGGCATGTTCTTCCTTCGGCTGGGTGATGGGGTCTCTGATTTAGAAAAAGCACGGAAGGAGTTCACGGCTGCCGTTGGTTTGAATTCCAAGCAGCAGGTCTTTAAGCGTGACCTCAAAGATTGTGCCGGAACGGTCGAAAATCAGGGCAGGGTGGTCTATGTAATCGCGGAGACCGGCATGTGTCCTGAGTGGCATGAGCAACGGGTGGATATTCCGCTCTTCGTGGTGTCGTCCAGCGTCCCGTATGTCGGGGTGGCTTTGCCGGCCCTCCGGCCCGCGGGTTTACATTATAATTTGAAGTTACAATTGGACGGCCAGAATGTGGCATTAGATGCCGCCGGCCGGCCGGCCTCGCTCATTGCCAAGCATTTTGAGGCAGCCCTCCCGAGCTTAAAGGCGCAGGCTTTTACTTCCGCCGCCGTTAAGGCCACAGCCAGCTACCTAATCAATAAATCATCAGAAGCGGCTGCAAATCGCCCTAATAGTGGCACCGGGGCGGGTCTTTGGGCGTTGGCGACGAAGATTGGTACTGGGTTGTACGCTTATAAGTCCACCAAGGCGGACCTGCGCAATTGGTCGCTCCTGCCCGCCGCGTTTTCTGTCGCCCGACTTGATGCCCGGGTGGGCCAGAAGCTAACCATTCCGGGCCACCCTGAAGCGACCCTGGTCCTGCCCGAAGGCAAGGTTCTGCTTGTAAGTATCAAGTCTACGCAGGAAAATCGCCCCATCGTCCTCCGTTGCACTACTCTCGTTCCATGAAGAAAATCATCCCTCTCCTCGCACTCGGTTTCCTGACCGGTTGCACTTCCATCATTCAGACAGGTGACCGTATCGAGCGCGGCCTGACTCCGCCAGATGCCGTGAACTACGCCACGACTCGGCCAGAGGGTGGCTTCACCCCGCAAATTAATGATAACCGTTTCGGTAACAAGATTGAGCTAATCGCCGCACGCAAGTCCAAGACCGACGGGGGCTACGCCCGCGTCCAGTGGGATCTGCGTAATGGTTCGTACATTGGCCAGACCGCTAACATCAGTTTTGAATGGTTGGGCTCCGATGGCTCGGTGACTGAGAGTCAGCCTAATTGGATCACCACCCCGCTTGAGCCCGGTGCGCTCACGACCGTGACCGCCACGGCGCTCAAATCGACGTCCGTCGAATGCCGCCTCCGTATCCTCTCTCGATAAAACCACCCTATGAACAAACTCTTCCTCCTCGCCTGTGCCGCCCTCATCGTCGGCTGCGACACCCCCGCCGCCTACAAGGACCCGAACGGACGCGATCTCGTTGTTAGCCTAGACAAAGTTAATATCCAGGATTTCGCGACGGCAGGTTCCCTGATGCTTCAGTCCATGATCAGTTCCCCAGCCTTCTCTAAAGGGGCGCCCGTCCTGCAATTAGGCATGATCACCAATGACACCGCCAATAACTTCGACACGAGCCTACTGCTTTCGAAGCTGACGGTTCCGCTCGTCAATTCTGGGCGAGTCACCCTTTTGGAAAGTGATGCGATTGCTAGTGCGGCCCGCGCCGCCTCGGGTTCTAGTGCGAACGTGCCGAAAGCTGAATACGTCCTCAAGGGCAAGATTCTGGAAGACCGGGCTAATGCCGGTAGCATCCGTCAGAACTCATTCATCTTCCAGTTGACGCTGGTGGAGGTGAAGCGCGGCGTAGCGGTCTGGACTGAAGAAAAGGTCGTCACCAAGCAGGGATCAAAGAACTCCATCGGCTTCTGATATACCCTCGCCAGTCGAGCGAGGTTTTCCCAACCTGCATTCCTCCGGATGCAGGTTGATTTTTTGATTATTGGCCAAGGCTTGGCGGGCTCTTTGCTCGCCAAGGAATTATTGCGTCGCGGCCGCACGGTGCGCGTCGTGGATGATGGCTGGAAGTCAGCCGCTTCTCAGGTCGCAGCCGGCTTAATGACGCCGCTGACGGGACGCCGTTTCTCCCTGACCAAGGATTACCCAACGTTATTCGAGCGTGCACGTGAACACTTAACGCCACTGGGCGTTTTTCACCCCTTGGACGTTTATCGATTGTTCGTCGATGCCGAGCAGAGGGCCCGAGGATTGAAGCGGACGGAATGTGCTAGCTGCCGCCCATTTATCGCTCGAATCACCGAGTCGAAGGGTGAGTTAGATCCGGAGCTGACGGATGGTTTCGGGGGTGCTCTCATGCATGGTGCCTGGGTTGATTTACCTAAACTGCTCGCCGATGTGCGGCGCGAACTCCAGGCGGCGGGCTGCTTGATCGAGGCGACTTTTGAGCCCTCCGAGGCAACGTCGGCGGCGGCGGGTGTGAGTTGGCGCCATAATCTTTACGGGGCGATTGTGTACTGCGACGGGTATAAGTCTGCCCTGCGTGGGCCGTTTACTTATCTGCCTTGGCAGCCGGCCAAGGGGGAGGTGCTTACGTTATCGTCGGATGCACCGCAGAAGCCTTATGTCCTTAATCGTGAGGGTTGGGCGTTGCCGTTGGGCGATGGCCGCTGGCGTACAGGTACCAACTGGCAGTGGGATCAGCTGGATGAGACTCCGTCTCAGGGCCAGCAGGATAAACTGTTGGCGAGGTTTCGCGGCTATTTTACTTCGTCGGTACAGGTGGATGTCATGGATCATTCGGCCGGAGTGCGCCCATGTACGGCGGACAATCGTCCGTTCCTGGGTACTCACCCGGGTGAGCCTCATACGCACATCTTCAATGGACTTGGCCCGCGCGGGACGGTTTGGGCTCCGAGTCTAACGACACAGATGGCGGACTATTTAATCGAAGGGAAGGACTTGCCAGAGGAACTTTCGATCAACCGACACCCGCCAGCTGCGAGCGGGGCGTAGTCCCTCGTGGCAGGCGCTTAGCGCTGGAGCTCGCAGAGAATCGTCTTACGGCCTCGCACCAAACCCTCGAACGCGACGACGGCGGCGACGCCTTGGCTGGCGACAGCGGCGTATTGTCCGCCGACGGCATAAGTTTGGGGAGCGGCGTTGCCTCGTTGAAGCATCAAGGAGCCTTTCGACTCCCAGAATACCAGCGGCGTCTTGCCGACGAAAGTAGCCACCGGCTGGGCCGCCGCATCAGCGACCTTACGTTCGATTGTGGGATTCTCACTCGAGAATACGGTCCGAAGGCGTTTCCAAACCGGCAGACCTTGGCTGTTTTGGTCATAGGTCAGGCCGCCGCCATCCATGGGGCACGCGTTGAGCATCCAAGAACCTTGGCCCAATTTGCGAGGAGGCGAGAAGCTAACGCCATCCTTGGTCTCCGTTAGGTAGAGGTCGCGGGCGCCCTGAAGTAAGTTGCGCCACATAATGCCGATACGGCCATCTGGGGCGAAGGCTACGCTGGGCGCGCAGCATTGGCAGATGGGGCCTTCTGGTGAGGCGTAGACCAAACGATCTTCCCCCCAATGGAGGCCGCCGTCTTCGGAGAATTTCCCCCACAGGCTCATCTTGCCTGTTCGCAGATCCAGCCAAGTCAGGCCGATGCGATTCTGGCCGTTGCCTGCCAAGGCATGCAGGCCTTCGCGGGCGGAGAGCGGGACTTGGTTCAAGGCCGGCTGCTCCTGCCATTGGGCTCCGTCCAGCGAAGTCCACGCGTGGACATTACCGTCAGCATGCGAGATGGCGGTAATGAGAAGCAGATTTTTGGTGACGGCGATACGGGGTCCGCGGCGCATGCCGAGGGCGAGTTTATCCAAGGTAGCGACGCGGTTAGGGGTACTGAAGGAGGCGCCATCTTTCGAAGTTACATAGAAGAGGGCGCTGCCCTGTCCGAAGACCAGGTGGATGCGGCCATCGGTACTCAGGGCGACTTGAGGTTGGATGGCGCCGTTAAAATCAGCCGGGACAACTTCGATGGGCGCGGCAAAGGCGAACGTCAGACCTAAGATGCTCCCCGTCAGTAAACCAAGGAGCGCGCGCTGCATCCTATTTCTTTTTCGCCGCAGTCTTCTTCTTGGCCGGGCTAGCTTTGGCGGCGGAAGAGACGAGATGGTCGACGGCGAGTAGGTAACCCGAGAGGCCGAGTCCAGTAATCACGCCTTCACAGGCGGAGGCCGTAACGGACTTGTGGCGGAACTCCTCGCGCTTGTAGATATTCGAAATATGGACCTCAACGGCCCGCATGCCGCTGCCGGCGATGGAGTCGCGGAGGGCGACCGAGACGTGCGTGTGGCCACCCGGGTTGATCACTAGGAATTTCACTCCCTTGTCGGCCCACTTCGCAATCGTGTCGATGATTTCGCCTTCGTGATTGGACTGGAAGAAACGGGTCTTCGCGCCGGCGGCTTTGGCGTGCTTCTCGATGAGCTTCTCGAGGTCGCCGAGTGTCTGGGTGCCATAGACCTCCGGCTCGCGCTTGCCGAGTCGGTCGAGGTTAGGGCCGTTGATGACGCCGATTTCCATGGAGAAGGACTAGGGATTGGGATGGCTGGGGCAAGATGGAATCCGACCTGCCCCTCACCGCTAGAGTTTTGACTGGTCTTCAGTGCTATGGTTAAATGAAGTGATGATGTCTCTAGCGTCTCTCTGTTGCGTCCTTTTCGCGGCCGTAGACCAGCCGCCTTTGCGTGTGTTCGCGCCCACTGAGCAGGTAGCAAAGGTCACCGTGGGGGAGACTTTTGAGGTCGCCTTGATCTGCAATCCGAGCACCGGTCGATACTGGGAGGCCGTGGGGATTCCTGCCGGCTTAGAGCAGGTAGGCCAGTCCAAGAACGAGGCTGTGCCTCAACTTTATCCATTGAAGGTGATACCGAGCCGCCCGCGTATTGGCGCACCTATGTTGAGTGTTTTTACTTTCCGGGCAAAGTCCGCCGCTGAAGGCGCCATTTCCTTCAGGATGGCCGACCAATCGGGATTCCAGACCGCCGAAGTTAAATTCGTCGTCCAGAAGAAATAAAAAGCCCTCGGATAGTCCCGAGGGCTTTGTTTGGCGTTCGGCCGTAATCCTTACTTCAGAATCTGGCGGAGGACGTAGGGCAGGATGCCGCCGTGGCGGTAGTATTCGCCTTCAATCGCGGTATCGATGCGCGCGATGAGCTGGGCCTTGTCGACCGTGCCGTTGGCGCGGCGGATGACGAGGGTGACCGGCGTCTTCGGCTTGATCGGGCTGGAGAGGCCTTCGAGGTCGAAGGTCTCGGTGCCGTCTAGGTTGTAGGAAGCGGCGTTCTTGCCGTCGGCGAACTCGAGGGGCAGTACGCCCATGCCGAGGAGGTTGGAGCGGTGGATGCGCTCGAAGGACTGCGCGACCACGGCACGGATGCCGAGGAGAGCGGTGCCCTTCGCAGCCCAGTCACGGGATGAGCCCATGCCGTAATCGACGCCGCCGAAGACAATCATGCCTTCACCGCGTTGCGTGTAGGTCTGGCAGGCGTCGTAGATTGCTTCGATCTTACCCTCAGGCTGGACTTTCGTGAAGCCGCCTTCTTTGCCTTCCGCCATCAGGTTCTTGACCTGG
>CAIKRN010000010.1 GCA_903829855.1 uncultured Opitutia bacterium | reverse complement strand
GGCGGCCTTACGGAGTGGCACAGGCTCGGCGGAGTCAGCGATGGCCAGGAGCACCGCCAAGGCATCGGGCTGACGAACCTCTCCAAAGACCCGCACATAATTAAGTCGCTCGGTCACGTCCGCCTTCTTGTTAGCGATGACGGTGAGGGCTTCTTTAATCGCGGCGGCATCCCCTTGGCGCACCCGGAGGATAATCGGCGCCCTTCCGGACGCGGCCATCGCCTGGAGTAATTCATCCGGCAGGCCGGCAAGCTCGCGGCCGCGATAGGCATCTTCGAATCCCTTCATCAAATAGACACTGTGTGCGGGCGTCGGGGCGAGGCGAAGCAGCTGGGCGCAGACCAAGAGATCGGCCCGGCGGCCTTCGGTGGCAAAGCGGCGCATCAGACGTGGCAACAAGTGTTGCTGGACCAGCGGTCGATCCCAGATTGCGGGATCCTTCACGAAGTTCACCACCGCATCGCGGTCGAGCGTGATATGGGATTCGAGGGCAAACCAAAGCAGCAGCGGCAGGTAGGCGTCAGCGACGTCCTCATCGCGGGCGGCCAGGGCAGCCACGAGTTTCAACATTTGTGCGGTCGGCAGACGACGAGCCGTCGAGGCAATCTGCGAACGCACTTCGGCATCGGGCTCGGTCTGGGCCAGTTTCAGGATATCTGCGAAAGCGGCTGCCGGCAGATCGCGGGCAGGCTTGGCATCCAGTCCGGGCACGCCAAGACCACGGTTCACGCCATACTTATCCCCGAGAAACCGCGTGGCCCAGAAGCGGACGGGGGCGTAGGAATGCGTCAGGCATTCACGGGCGCGAGCATCATTCAGGGCACCCACCTGATAGAGAGCCCAGAGTGCACCGAGGGCACCGCGACCATGATCATCTTTCAACAGCTGTTGCAGGAGCGGCAGGGCCGTCGGGTCCTTACGTTCAGCGAGAAGCTGCAGGGAAGCCGTGCGGTGGAACTTATTCGCATGGGTCAGCAGGGCAACGAGCTCGACCGTGGATTTACCTTCCAGATTCGTATCGGTCTCCAGCTTCGCATCCTTCCCGCGTAGACGGTAGAGTCGACCAGTCGTGGGATCGATCTGGTTCTGGTAGTGCTGACCGTGCGCGATATAAAACTCGTACATGTCCGACACAAAAAGCGATCCATCCGGCGCATTGGCGCTGTAGAGGGGACGGAAACAGACATCCTCGGACCACATGGCGATACCCTTGTCCGCCGTGACATAGGTGGCGCCTTGCGGAATGCGCTCAGAGTCGGTGACCGTATTGTGTAACGGATCGAGGGAGAAGAGGTGCTCCTGATATTTAGCGGGCATCGCCGTACCCTCGATGAAGGAGCCGAAGTGGGCGAAACGCGGGACCGGATTCTTGGTGCCGAGGATGGGAAGCTGGCCAAAGGAATACGGACTGCGCGGAGGCCCGAACTTACCTGGATCGACGCCTTGCTTCAGGTAGATGCCCCCTTGGACGTAATGCCAGCCGCGGGTGTTGCCGCCGTTGTGACCCGAGTACATGCGTCCGTCGCCATCGAATTCAAGGCCGAACGGATTACCCGAACCCTCGCTGAAGATATCGTATTCACGCGTCTTCGGATTGTAGCGCCAGACCATGCACCCCTCGAAATGAACCGCGGCGGAATCACCGGAATCAAAACCCGGACGGGTCACGCGCGAGGAAGAGGTGCTCCCATGCACGCCGTAAATCCAGCCGTCGGGGCCAAGGATAATGCCGTTGCCGACGGAGTGTGTGTCTTCGAGCCCGAACCCTGCGAGATGGACGACCGGCGGGCCGTCTGGTTTATCCGTGCCATTAGCATCCGGATAGAACAACAGATAAGGCGGGTTCATCACCCACACGCCGCCGAAAGCACGTAGTGCGGAGTTCGCCATATTGAGGCCATCCTGGAAGACCGTATGCTTGTCGTAGACCCCGTCATGCTTGGTCGACTCATGGATGGAGACGATATCGGCGCCGCGATCGTGATTCGGGGGAGCGGGCGGGACGCGATCGTAGTGCGAGCGATAATACTTATCGCGGCTGATCATGGTCACCCCGGCGGGGTAAGGATATTGACGGTATTGCGTAACCCAGAGGCGGCCGCGGGTATCAAAACTGAAATGCGTTGGCTGAGCGATGAGCGGCTCCGCTAGCAATAAATCAACGGCGAGGTCAGGCGTGGAACGCATCTTCGCATAGGCATCGGCCGGTGAGAGCGCCTGCCCGTGAAACTGTTCAGCGCGACCCAATACACGATTGGATTCGCGGAACGTCGCGAAGGAAGTGGTGGTCGGTTGCACCTTCAGCGACGGACCAGGCGACAACGCCGTCGACGACATTTCCCACGGCCCTTCGAGGACGCACTCCATGAAGTAGTTCATGATGAACGGAGCTTCGCCAAGGAAGCCGCCCTTCCCGGCCTCGTGATGAATATGAAAAAGGAGTTCGTTCCATTCGCCCTTTTTGAGCGTGCCCACCGGGACCTTATGACGGAAGACCTCAGCCCGGGCGCTCTTGTAGGGTGAGAATGTGCCGCCCGTGCCGACCTTCACCCCATTGACAAAAAGTTCGTGGGCTCCCTCGAGATCCCGGAAGTGCACGCCCACCGATTCCTCGAAAAGATTACGCTCATGCTTGGCGAAGAATGAATCATCCACGCGCACCCACGTGCGCAGCCAAGTATCCCGAGAGAGCAAGGCGCCCGGGACGGCGGTCGTGGCGGCGGTCCCGACCGTGGGGCTGGCGGCGTCGGCGACGGACAGGATGCACAGCGCGCATGCCAGCACCGCCCAAGTAAGGGGCAATGTGCGAGTAAGGGTGCGCAGGTTCAAAAGCATAGTCATCTGGATAGCGGGGCGGGCGAGATAGGTGCAAAGATGCCCGACATTCTCATTGAGGGCGAGAGGTGTATTTGACCGATGTCGGGCGGGAGGAAAACACCGTCCGCCCACGGATGACACAAAGAAGGATGGAAGGATGCGACCAAATGGGAATAGTCCCGGGTATGCTAGGTGCCATCACCGGAGATATCATCGGTTCCGTCCATGAGTTTAGCGCAAACAATGACCCGACGTTCCCGCTGTTCACGGAGCGATCGTGCCCGACGGATGATTCACTCCTGACCTGGGCGATCGCGCAGGCCTTGCTCAAAGGTGATCCGGATTATAAGCCTTATCTCGTCGGTATGGTCGGCTATTATGAGAAGAACGGCCACCGGGCTCCGCTACCGGCCGCCTTCGGCTCCGGCTTCAGCGGGTGGGTCTACGACGGAGCCCCCGGCGAACGAGACTCCTACGGCAACGGCTCGGCGATGCGCGTCTCACCCATCGCCTGGGCTTTCACCGATCTCGCAGACGTCCTCGAGCATGCCCGCTTAAGTGCGAAGCCCTCCCACGGCCACCCAGAAAGCATCAAAGGAGCGCAATGTACCGCCGAGTGCATCTGGGTGGCCCGCCAGACCCGCGATCCGCAGGCCGTCCGGGCCGTTGCAGAAAAATATTACGGCCCCCTCCCCTCGCTGGCGCAGATTAAGGCCACGCATCGCTATAACGAAACCTGCCAAGGGTGCGTGCCGGAGTGCATGGCCATCGCGGCGGGCACGTCGAGTTTCGAGGAAGCGGTACGCTTTGCCTGCTCCATTCGAGGTGATGCGGACACCTTAGCTGCGATTACTGGTTCGGTCAGC
>CAIKRN010000009.1 GCA_903829855.1 uncultured Opitutia bacterium | reverse complement strand
TGGCGTCGAAGTGTCTGGAGCGGAAACGACCTTGGCCGCTTCGGCGGCACTGATCATCCCAGGAAGCTTGCGGCGGAGCTTCGGCCCGTGGGCGAGTTCGGTGAAATCATCACGGCGCAGGCCGACCCGGACGAGATGGGCGGAGAAGGAGCGCACGGCGGAAAGCCGGCGGGCGAGCGAGGCCGCCGCATGCCCCTTGCGATCCAAGGCGCGCACCCAGGAATCCACCTCCGCCAAACCGACCTCCGACCAGTTCGTTCGGCCCGCCCGGCCACAATGGGCGGCGAACCGGACCAGGTCCGATTCATAAGCCTCCGTCGTGAGCTTGGCCGCACCCCGCTCCAACGACAGGTGAGCCAAGAAAGCATCCACCGCCTCCTGCAGATCGGGCGGCACCTCGTCGCGGCGGGCTCGGGGCTTCTTGGACATGCGTCATCAGTATTGCCCCGCCCGCCGAGGAGTCCATAAGGATTGAGCATGTCCAGCCAGCGTGAGCGCGCCATGAAGCCGACCGACCTCCGGGGAATCCTCCGCTATGTCCCGATGTTTCGTGACCACGTCTTCGTCATCGCCGTCGACGGCTCAATCATCAGCCACGAAAATTTTCCGAATATCGTGACCGATATCGCGGTGCTGCGCAGCCTATCGATCAAGGTCGTGCTCGTGCATGGCATCGGCCAGCAACTCGTCGGCTTGGCCGGCGAGCACAACATCGCGCTGTCAGATATCCAAGGCGAAGGCCCCACCGATGCGGCCACCATGTCGCTCGCGCGCGAGGCTTCGGCACTCGTCTCCCAATCCGTACTCGAGAACCTCTCGCAAGCCGGCCTCCGCTGCGCGATCACCAACGCCGTCCGATCGACCAAGATTGGGCGGATCCGGGGACGCGACCATCTGTTCACCGGCAAGGTCGAGAAAGTCGATGCCGCGATTCTCAAGTCGATGCTCGCGCAGGACATCCTCCCGCTCGTCACGCCCATCGTCTGCGACCGCGAAGGCCAATCCCTGCGCGTCAACAGCGACCACCTCGCCATGGAACTCGCGGTGGCGCTCGGCGCCTCGAAGTTAATTTACCTCACCCCGTTCAGCGGATTGCAGGTCGATGGTGTCGTGCAGCTCAACCTCCCCGAGGATGAGCTCAAGAAGCTCCTCAACGACAAGACCGCGAAACTTGATCCGCGCATCCGCAGTAAAGCGGTGCAGGCGGCTAAGGCCCTGGATGAGGACGTCCCGCGGGCACACATCCTCGACGGGCGCGTCTTCGGCGGCCTGCTGACCGAGATTTTTGACAAGGTCGGCCTCGGCACGATGGTGCACGCCAATGACTACGATCGGATTCGCCAGGCTAAGAAGAAGGATGCCCAAGCCCTCTACAACCTCGCTAAACACGGCGCAAAGACCGAGGCACTCGTCTCCCGCACTCGCCAGCAAATTGACCAGACCTACGGGGAATTTTTCGTCTACGAAATCGATGATAGCATCATCGGTTGCGCGGCGCTCCGTCCCTACCCGGGCGGCAAAGTCATGGAACTCGGCGCGGTCTACGTCCAACCCTTCTACCACGGCCGCGGCGTCGGCCGGAAATTAGTCGAATTCGCCAAACGGCGCGCCAAGCAACTCGGGGCGAAGAAATTGATGGCGCTGACCACCCAGACGCAGGGCTTCTTCCAATCGGCCTGTGGCTTTACCGCCGCGACGTTAGCGGACTTGCCCGCCGAGCGCCGCCAAGCCCTGAAGGCCAGCGGACGTAATTCTCAGGTCCTCGCCTTTTCGCTAAGCCGGCTGAGCGACTCCGTGCGCTGAGGCCTATTTGGCGGTGAAGAATCCGCGCTGCTTATCGCTGATCGGAAGGCCGGCTTTCTCCAGCACCAGCAGGAAATCTTCCCAGAACACCCGCTTCACCGTGTTGCTGGAATTATGCAGCAGGTAGTTCGGGTGATAGGTCGCCATCAGTGGCACGCCTCCGAAATCGAACCAATGACCGCGGGCGTCGGTAATGGAGGGATTGATGCCGTGCAGAGATTGGAAGGCCTGAGCTCCGAGGGCGACGACGACCTTCGGCTGGATGATATCAATCTGGGCGCGTAGGTAAGGGAGATTGAAAGCAAGTTCGCGGGCCGTGGGCGGCCGCTTACCATAGACCGTGGGCGCTTCCGGCCGCCAGACCATCGAGGGCAGCAGATAACATTCGTCCGACGTGAGCACGGCGGCGGCGAGGATTTTCTGCAGGATCTCGCCCGCCGCGCCGGCAAAAGCCTTGCCGGATTCCATCTCCTCGAGCGTGGGGGCTTCGCCGACCAGCACGACCTTGGCGTCCAAGGAGCCGTGGCCAAGCAGCGGGCGATGCTTGTCTATAAGATGCTTCTTAGTCTCCGGGCAGGCATCGATCAGTTGAGCGAGAGCCTGCATCCGTTCCGACTTCGTGCCGGCCGGCAAAGTAAACACCTGTGGGCCTGCGACGACCACCGCGGAGGCCACCGGGGCGGCAGAGGCGGGCTGGCCGACGAGGGCTTTCAATGCGACCAGGGAGGCATCAGAAACACTCACCCGACGAACCCCCTCCGCCTTCTGGCGCTTCAACTCCTCCAGCAGGGCATCTAAGGCTTCAGCGGGGTCAATCACGACACGGCAAGGGATTGGATGGCACGGGCCAGGGTCAAATCTTTCTCGGTGACTTGGTTGCCCGCGTCATGGGTACTTAGCCTCAGGGTCACTTTATTCCAACTATTGAGGATTTCCGGGTGATGGTTAAGTTTTTCGGACACCTCGCCCAAATGGTTAATAAAAATAAGCGCGGCCTTAAAGTCTATAAATACATAGGTCTTCAACAACTTACCGTTATCTAGGGTCCACCCATCCAGCCCAGTTAAAGCTGCTTGGATCTGAAAGGTCTCCAAGGGTTGGCGCATGAAAATCATCTTCTTTACCCCCTTTATCGGTGTCAACGCAGGGCTAGGAGTTGACCCCTATTGTGAATAAACTTGCCGAAGCCCAATTAAACTGACTTAACGGCGGTCAGGTTTGTCTCGGAAAATAACCAAAGTAAGAGACAAGCCCCGCAATAATCCGGTGAGTTGACGGTCGTTAAGACGGCAAATCGAAATCCGAAGGTCGGAAACGGGCAATGCGGTGTAGGTAAACCAAGCAAAACAAAAGATAATATGGAAAACAAACTGTTCGTGGGCAATCTGCCCTGGGCCGCAACCGAATCCGACATCCGCGCTCACTTCTCCCAAGGCGGCGAAGTGGTCTCCGTGGAAGTTATGATGGACAAGTTCACGGGTCGTCCTCGTGGCTTCGCCTTCGTGACCATGGCCAATGCTCAGGCTGCTCAGGATGCGATCGCTAAGACTGAAAACATCGATTTCATGGGTCGCCCCCTGAAGGTCAATGTTGCCCGTCCTCGCGAAGAACGTCCGTCCTTCGGTGGTGACCGTCCCCGCTCCGGCGGCTTCGGTGGCGACCGTCCTCGTTCCGGCGGCTTCGGCGGTGGAGATCGCGGCGGCTTCGGCGGCGGCGGCTCTCGCGGCGGCTTCGGCGGCGGCGGCGGTGGTGGCTCTCGCGGCGGCTTCGGCGGCGGCGAACGTCGCTCCGGCGGCTTCGGCGGCGGCGACCGTGGCGGATACTAATCCTCGGATTAACTCCCTCCCTAAGGGCGCCTTACGGCGCCCTTTTTTGTGCCTATATCCCTAAAATAGGCCTAATCCACTTGTCCGTCCCCCGGCGACCTCCTACCAGTATGCCCCCTCCCCATGAAGCGCCTCGCCAGCATCCTGCTCCTCGCCCTGGCGTTAGTCCCGGCCCGCGGCGCCCTCAACACCGACGGGCTGCCCGCCGGGGCGGCGGTGATCGCCGGCTTTGACCTCGCGGCCTTTTACACCACCCAGCTCGGACAGGCAGTCATGAAGGCCGGCCCGATTAATACCGGCAACAGCACCGATTCTAAATCCGCGAAAGATAAACTCGGGATTGATACCCAGAAAGACATCCACGCCGTCGTCCTCGGCGTCTATCCGGGAGCGGATGGCAAGTTGTCGGAGAAAAACGCCCAAGGCGTCATTCTAGTCCGCGGTAAATTCGACCCCGCCAAAATCAATGCGGCCGCCAAGGACGCCAAGGTGCCGTCCACGCCCGCCGGCAAATACCAAGCCTGGGAAGCCCGGGCTTTCTTTGACGCGATCTTCGGCCCAAGGCCCAAGGGCGACAATGGCGAGGCCTACCTCGTCGTCTATTCTGCCGACCTGATTGCCATCGCCAGCAAGGATTTCCTCGACCGGGCGCTCACAGCCTTGGAGAAAAACACCAAGGCCGAACTATTGCCAAACGAGGTGCGCACCAAATTTAATGCCGCCACCAAAGGTTGGGTTTTCCTCTACGCCGATGCCACCCGGGCGAAGATGAAGGATGACTCCTCGGGCATCAATGAACTCACGTTCGTGCTCGGTGAAAACGCCTCCGATTTGCAACTCAGCATCGCGGCCAACTTTATCACTGCGGAAAAAGCAACGAGCATCCGCAAGCAGGCCAAGGGATTACAGGCGTTCGCCATGATCGGATTGATGGATGATGACGGCAAGACCCCCGCCGAAAAAGAGGACCTGCAGACGCTTTCCGAACTCATTCAGAAGATTCGGGTAGGCGGCGAAGCCAACCGAGCCACCCTCGACCTCGATTTTTCGGCAGAGAAATCCGCGAAGGCGATCGTGCACGCGATCGAGAAGGCGCAGAAGGAAAAGCCCAAGGCACCCGCCGCCAAGTAAGCCGCCGCTCAGGCCTTCTCCAACGTACCATCGGCGCGCAGGCGACGATAGTAGCAACCGGAGCGCGCCTTGCCGTTCTCCTTGGTATGGCAGGCACCCTGTCCCGCCGGACGTACCTTGTAGAGAATTGAGTTCTGCTCGCAATTCACCCGCACCTCAAGGAGCTCAAGAAAATCTCCCGAGGTGAGTCCCTTGATCCAAAGCTCGTTACGGGAGGTGCTCCAGAATGTCGCCTTCTTTTCACGGAGTGCGGTCTGCAAGGCCAGCTCGTTGACATAACCGAGAATGAGGACTTCACCCGTCTGCGCGTCTTGCGCAACAGCGGGGATGACATCGGCCGTCCCGGAAGCGATTTTTCGCAGTTTTCCAAAGTCGAGACTCAGGGCTAGGCCTTCTTCGAGTTCCTTGTCAGACATGAACCCATTTGGCATGGGTTACTGGGCTCATTCAAGGCTGGAATCCCTACCCACTTATCCCTTACGGATACATCCTATGTCGCTCAATCATTCCGCCGACCTTTCCCGCGCCGCCACGGAAGCCCGCGGGCTGGCCATGGACGCTGTCGCCGCTTGCCATTCAGGCCACCTCGGCCTGCCTCTGGGTGCCGCGGAAATCGGCTCCGTTCTCTACGGTAACTTCCTCCGCCACGACCCGGCCGCCCCACAGTGGATCAACCGTGACCGCTTCGTACTCTCCGCCGGCCATGGCTCGATGTTCGTCTACGCCTGGGTGCATCTCGCCGGCTTCGACCTTCCCCTCCAAGAGGTGAAGAATTTCCGCAAGCTGCACTCCAAGACCCCTGGTCACCCGGAGTTCGGCGAAACCGTCGGCGTCGAAGCGACCACGGGGCCCCTCGGTCAGGGAACAGGTAATATCGTCGGCATGGCCGTGGCCGCCAAGATGGCCGCCGCGCACTTCAACACCGCCGAGCACAAGATCTTCGACCATATCGTCGTTGGCCTCGCCGGGGATGGTTGCCTGCAGGAAGGCATCTCCCAGGAAGCCGCTTCTTTCGCCGGACGGTTCGGCCTCGATAACCTCATCATGCTTTACGACTCCAATGACGTCACCCTCGACGCCATGGCCTCGAAGACGCAGAACGAAGATACCGCCAAGCGCTATGAGGCCGCCAACTGGGAAGTCTTCACCGTCAAACAGGGCAACGAACTCGACCCCATCGCTGAAGCCCTCGACAAGGCCCGCGCGAGCAAGAACGGCAAACCGAAGCTGATCATCTGCAAAACGATCATTGGTAAAGGTATCGCCGAAGTCCAAGGCACCTCAAAGGGCCACGGTGAAGCGGGCGTCAAATTCGTCGATGCTTCCCGCAAGGCCCTCGGCCTGCCGGAAGAGAAATTCTATGTCTCGCCAGAGACCCGTGCTTACTTCGCCGCCCGCAAGGTACAACAGGCCGCCGCGCACGCTGCATGGCAGCAAACTTTCAGCGCTTGGGCTAAGGCCAATCCCGAAAAAGCCACCCTCCTCGCCAAGGCCCAACAAGGCGATCATGGCGATGTACAGTCCCTGCTCTCAGCGATCCCCGAGTTCGGCAAAAACTCCCTCGCCACCCGCGTCTCGGGCGAAACCTGCATCAACGCCGTCGCCAAGGCTTCACCGCTCGTGCTCTCTGGCTCCGCTGACCTCCACGGCTCCACTAAGAATTATATCAAGGACGTGGGCGACTTCGACATCGCGACCCCGGCTGGCCGCAACCTCTACTTCGGCATCCGCGAACACGGCATGGGCGCCATCCTCAACGGCATGGCCTACCATGGTATCTTCAAGGGCTCGGGCGCGACGTTCCTGACGTTCTCCGACTACCTCCGCCCTTCCATCCGCGTGGCCTCGCTGGCCAAGCTGCAGGTCTTCTACATCTTTACGCACGATTCCGTCGGTGTCGGCGAAGACGGCCCGACGCACCAGCCAGTGGAAACCGTCAGCGCCCTGCGTTGCATCCCGAACCTCGACGTGGTCCGCCCGGGCGACGCCGAAGAAACCGCGGCGGCCTTCGCCCATGCGGTCGCACGTAAAGACGGCCCCGTGGCCCTGATCCTCTCCCGCCAGAACGTCCCTTCGCTCGATAGCGTATCAGTCGCCACCCGCCGCCAAGGCGCACTCAAAGGAGCCTACGTCCTACGCAAAGAAAGCGCCGCCCTCACCCACATCATCATCGGTACAGGTAGCGAACTCTCCCTCGCCCTCGCCGCTGGCGAGGAACTGGGTGCCGGCGTCCGCGTGGTGTCCATGCCTTCCATGGAGATCTTTGCCCGCCAACCCAAAGCCTATCAGGAAGAAGTCCTGCCAGCCGCCTGCACCAAGCGTGTCAGCATCGAAGCGGGCGTAACCCTCTCGTGGGGCCGTTACGTCGGCACCGCCGGCAAGGCCATCGGCACCGACACCTTCGGCCTCTCCGCTCCGGGCGAAGTGGTCATGAAGGAACTCGGTATCACCAAGGAAGCCGTGATCGCCGCCGCCAAGGCTCTTTAAGACAGACGCCCATCAACGAAAAGACCGGCCGCTTCGGGGGCCGGTCTTTTTTTGGCCAAGTTATTTAGTCTCCTGGAGATCCTTCAAGGGGATCCGATAGAGATCACCCTGCTCCGACCCGACCAATAACGTTTCCCGGTCGAGCCACGAGCAGCCTTCGATCTGCCAGGAGAGCATCGGCGGCGATAAGGGTGCATAGAGGGCGCGACCATGGAAAAAATCCTCCCCGGCGATTGGCAATTCAAAGACCCAGACATTACGATAAGTCAGGATGGCGAGCCTGCCCTGCTCCGGCGACAGACAAGCGTCGGTGACCATGCCACCCGCATCAAAGCGGGCCAATTTGGTGAGCACCGCATGCGCACCCGCCGCCGGAATATCCGCCCGCCAGAGGTCGGTCAGGGTATCCCGACGATGCTTGGTGAGCAGGTAGAGTTTACCGTGCAAGAGAAACATGGCCTCGCAGTCATGCGCGAGTTCTGGATCCGGAAACGCGGTCTGATCCGGCCAAGCGAACGTCACTTTACGAAAATCGACGACCGCCGCGTCACCCAGCTTAGGTTCTTTGAAAAGGTAAAATGCGAGTTCCTTGCGGCGGGAGACATTATTGCCGACGTCGCCGACAATCATATTGCCCTCTTGATCTCCCGTCATCGCCTCCCAATCGACGTTGGTGGCACCCTTGATTGCCACGCTGCTCCACATTCCCTTTGGCGAGGTCAACGGGCTGCCGTCCGCATGAATCGGGACGATCACTGGCTTATTACCCGAATCCGAAAGGGTCCAGAAGACTCCTGGCATCGAGGGACTAGCCCAGAGCGCCGAGCACTCCGGCACAATCTTCAGGTCAATCTTCCCAGCGGATCGCAGCTGCACCACAGGCATCGCGGGAGTAGAGCGAACGATGACAGGCAGGTCGGCCGCCGACCCCGCAAAGGAAGCCAGCAGGCAAATGAACAGAGCGACGTCCCGCATTCCGTCACCTTACCCCGCGAGCGTCCCTTGGCAATCCCTCCGTCCAATTTGCAGTCGAAATGAACCTGCCCGTGTGCATCCTTTGCCTATGGCCCGCAAATCTTCGCGTTCACTCTGGACGGCCAAGCTCAGCGGAAGCCTCTTGAAATCTACGGTGAATGCCGCGAAACGTCCGCGCGCCCTTCCCGTCGTCATGGCGGCCACCCGGGGATGTCGCGCCATTATTCTGGGGATCGACCCCTCCCTCCGTGGCACTGGCCTCGCGGTGATTGATGCCCGCCGTGAGCCGATGCGCCTGCTCGCCAGTGTCACCGTCAAGCTCCCACCTAAACTCGCCGCCTACGAATGCCTGGGTCGCATCGCGGATGCGGTCGAGAAACTCGCCCGCGCGCACGGAGTCACCCAAGCGGCCATCGAAGAAACGATTTACGTGCAAAACTTCCGCACCGCCCAGGCCATGGGTGCCTCCCGCGGGGCCGCCTTGAGCGTCCTCGCCCGGCTCGATGTTAAGGTCGAGGAGTACGCCCCCAAGCGAATCAAGATGGCAGTCACGGGACACGGAGCCGCCTCCAAGGAACAGGTTGGTCGCATGATTAAGTCGGTGCTGAGTCTGCCGGCAGAACTACCGCTCGATGAATCGGATGCGGCGGCGACAGCCCTTTGCCACGCCTATACTGCGAAAGCCTAAGCTAAAGCTCTTCGCTCACGGCGAATTGATCATGCCGACCGTGGGCCTGACTCCAGCGAGCCATTAATTCATCCAGCGGCACGGGGCGGACCTTCTGACGAAGGTTGTAATCCCCTGCTTCGATGCAGGCCTTCAACTGACCCCAGATCGCTGCATAGGAGCGGGAGAAACGCAGAGACTCATCGCGCAGGAGGCTCGAGACATGGCAACAGCCGCCCACCTCCGTGACGATGAAGCGCCCCGCCTTCAACTCGTCGATGGAGAATGCCCGTAAATCAAAGCGGGCGAAATGAAGTCCGGGAAAACGCTTGGCGAACGCCGTCACTGCTTCATCTAGCTGTACGCTGATTAAATCGTGACGATGGAGACAACGGGCGCCATGGCCGTAGCTTCCGGTAAGATTGAGGGTGACCTTCTGGCCGGCGGGGATGACTCGACTGAGGTCGCGTGCATGGCACTGAATGAATAACTCGCCACGGGAAACCGCCACTTCATCCAGCCAAATTAATTCCTCCAAGGTCTGCTCGCCGTCACCGCGCACGGTGACATCGCGCTTCTGCACCACGGCCATGATACGCCCGTCGTCCTTGCCCGGATTGCGTCGCCAAACGACCTCGAACTCAAAGCCAGAAATATACTTCTGCAGCAGGAAGTCCTCCTCGGCCCCTCGCACTAATTCCTCCAACTGCTCGGCGGTGTGGACGAACCGCAGGCCCGCGCCATCTTCGGCGACCTCCGGCTTAAATACGACCGGCCAGCCATGGCAGGCGGCGAAGGCCTGAGCCTCGCGCACGCGCTCATCCTGAGGATCATCCAAGGATAACGCCAAAGTCGGACAGCACCGTGAATCCCGCTGAAAGGGACGCAGTAAAAGCGACTTGGAATCGCCGATGAACCCGCCGATGCGACCGAAAGCGGGATTTGCGGAAGCAAAAGCCGTCAAACGCCGATAGCGCACGCACAAGGCGAAAATGCCCAGACGCACCGGCAGATAAAGCGCCCACGCGGGCCACAACGAAGGCTGGAGGAAGCCTCGCACCTTCATGGTAATCTGCCGGCGCCCACGCCAGGTCAACGAGGGCAGCGCCCAATGCGTCGCGAGGTAGAGAAGGAAAAGCATCCCCAGCACAATCCAACCCGCAACGCGGTGGTACTCATTGAGTTTCTTGATGATATCCGGCCCAAACCTCTCCCCGACCAGCATGAGCACAGGCGTCCAAATCAGCGCGGCCAAGAAGAGCAGTGCGCCAAGGCGCAGGGGCTTCAGCCGCAAGATACCGGCCGTGATAAAAGTTGGCACGCGACTCGCCGGCACAAAGCGAGAACTCACGACGACAAGCATACCCCGTGGGGTAGAGAACCATCCTGCCCATTGCTCGATCTGGTGTGGTTTGATGAGCCACTTCAACGGGGCGCGCTTCATGGCCTTCAGCCCGAAAAATCGGCCGAGGGAATAAAGGGTCACGTCGCCAATAAAGATACTCACCGTACACGCCGCGACGCCGGACCAGAAATCAATGATGCCCATGCCCACGAGCAATCCGGTCGCGAGACAAGTCGGGTCTTCCGCCACGAGGCAGAAAAGCAAGATGATGAGCATGAGGATCCAATACCGGGAGCCTTGTGCCGTCAGGATGGGTGGATAGAGTTCATCATCCGGCAAGGCCGGCCGAGCGTCGCCCTTCACTAACTTCGGATCAGGTAAGGGCGGAGCGAGCTCCACCTTAAGCATGAAATGATTGAGCTTGGACGCAGTGGCCTTGACGTCCTTAAAGGCGGCATCCCGCCCGCCGGGCAATTCGACCAATTCGACCTTGCTCTCAAACGCCTCAATGGCCTCACCCTTGACGATGATACGGCGATGGTCTTCCCAGTCTCGCAGATTTTTCGTGTAGCGCGCCGCGTCGATGGTCGTCACCCAATCATCCTGACCATGCAAAAGAAAGAGCGGCTTTCGCCAGCGACGCAGGATTTCCTTGGAGCCTGAAAGGTCCGAGTCGAGGACCGTGGCGGCATAATCGCGATCGCAGGGCAGCAGATCGGCGGCCCCGAAATTCGGAGTCAGGCGCGAGACCCCCCAGAAAAAGGAGTAATGGAATCCGTAAATAATCTTATTAACGAGGTGGTTGCCCATCATCTCGAACTCCTGGGCACCCGGCGCCGAGATCAAGCTAAGCGAGCTCACCTGGTCCGGATGTGCCTTGGCGAGCTCCAGCGCGGCCACCCCGCCCAACCCCTGACCAATCACATGGTATTTTTTCAGGCCATAATATTTGACCAACTCGGCCACCACCTCGGCGTTCGCCTCCATGGAGTGACTAGGGACGGCGCCCGAGGAAGTGTGGAAGCCGGGTAAAAAAGCTTCGATGACTGAAACCTCTGGGTTTTGGGCGAGAGCTTCGCAGAGCCGGCTCCCCTGATCGTCCCACGGGATACGATGGAGGTAAACCACGACCGTCTTACGAAAGCGCGGTTTCGGTGTCTCGAGTTGCGCCTCCTCCTGAAGCCCGGCGTCAACGCCATGGAGATGCGCCCGGATAGGGATTTTTCGCCCGACCGAAAAGACGGTCCCGTCACTGGCGACGTCAAAGGCGTCCACGGCAATAGGGGTGCCCGGGGCAAATCTCTCAATGGCGCTGAAAAAATCAAACCGGGCGGACAAAATGAGCAGCGCGACATAGACCAACATAGCCTTCCACTTGCCCGGGATGCGGCGCGATACGCTCTTATGAGAAGGGGCAGGCACCATCACTATCTATCAAAAGGGCCGAAAACGAGTGGTGCAAGACGGGAAGGGAATATCCCCAAGATTGCCCGATTTATGGCTTCCGTAATAGGGTGAACCCCTCTTGTCTTGCCGGACGTGCAATCCACCGGAAAGGAACTCCTCGGCCTTAGGGTCACCGTCGACAAGGTGGTCCACCACCGAGACGTGAACTTCCCTCCGGAAACACCGCACGCCTTCGTCTACTTCCTGACCATCAGCAACCTCTCGCAGGAGACGGTAAGGCTCTTGGGTCGCAAGTGGATCATTCGTGCCCCCGATGGCAGCATGGAAATCGTCGAGGGCGATGGCATTGTCGGCGAGACCCCGATTCTCCCCCCGGGCGAGCAATTCTCTTATAACAGCTACCACCTCGGGGGCGGACCGCTCACCGCCGAGGGCGCCTTCCACGGCACCACCGCCACTGGCGAACGCGTCTTCGTCCGCATCCCGCAGTTTGCGATGACTCCGCCCACCACCCCTTCCTAATGCGACTTACTGACCTAAACTCCGGCCGCGAAATCGGCGCCAATTGCATGCTCGCCGAATTCGGCGGGCTGCGCGTGGTGATCGACTGCGGCCTCCATCCCAAACTCGACGGGCGGAAAGCACTCCCGCAGATCGATAAAATCCAGGGATCCGTCGACGGCGTCATCCTCACCCACTGTCACCTCGACCACCTCGGCTCACTACCCCTGCTCCTCCGCCAGCATCCGTCGTCGCGCGTCTACGCATCCGCCGCCACCACCCTCTTTGTCCGCCGTCTACTCAGCAACTCAATCCAAGTGATGAAGCGCCAGCGCGAAGAGACCGGCAACGCCGACTACCCGCTGTATGTCGAGAGCGACGTCGAACGCGTCGAGCACGCCCTCGCTGCCGTGCCGATTGCCAACCCCCGCATCATCGGCCGGGGCGGCGAAGAAATCGCCATGTCCTTTCACCTCGCTGGCCACGTCGCCGGCGCCGTGGGCTGCCTCATCGAGCACCGCCGCCAGAAGCACTTCTTTACGGGCGACGTGCACTTCCAGGCTCAACGCACCGTGGCTGGGGCCACCTTCCCTCGCCAACCCGTGGACACATTGGTGATGGAATGCACCCGCGGTGCCACGACCACGGTGCCCTCTTTCAATCGCGGCAAAGAAGAGCAGCGCCTCATTAAGGCCATTAATGAAGTTTGTGATGAAGGGGGCTCCGTCCTGCTCCCGGCCTTCGCTTTTGGGCGCATGCAGGAAATCCTGCTGCTACTCCAAGAGGCCGCCGACGCAGGTAATCTCGCCGACGTGCCGATTTTCTGCTCTGGCCTCGGGATGGATCTTTGCGACTACCTCGACGCCGCGAGCAAGAAAACTAAACAGGTCAAATTCAGCCGTCAGGTCCTCCGCGATCTCGGCATCCTCCCGCTCTCCCGCAAGTACACCCAGCCCGGCAAGAATATGCCCGAACGCGGCATCTACCTTCTCTCCAGTGGCATGCTGGTTGAAAAGACCCCCGCTTGGCGCGTCGCCGCCAACATGCTCGACCATGCGGAGAACGCCGTTTTCTTCGTGGGCTATTGCGATCCCGAAACTCCGGGCGGCGAGCTCATCGGCATGAACCCAGGCGGCGAATTTAAATTTAAATCCCTCGACCATATCTCGACCCTCCGGGCGCGGGTCGAACGATTCCACCTGAGTGGCCATGCAGACCGGGAGGAGTTGATCGATTTTGCAAAAGCCCTTTCCCCGAAAGATATCGTGCTCACCCACGGCGACCCGCCCGCCCGCGCGTGGATGAAGGAAACGCTGGCTGCGGCGATGCCGGGCACCCGCGTCCATGACCCTGAACCGGGCGTACCAATCGACCTGTGAGCCACCTACCGCAGTCCGTCGAAGATTGGCGTGAGTTCACCCTCACGCGCGGTCCTCGCATGGCAGCGGAGGCTTTTTTGATTAAGTTGGCCGACCTCTCGGCGACCGAACAACGCGCCGCGCTTTGCGGGCTGCCGGACACCCGTGAACTCGTGCACCGCTTCGAGGCCGCCTGGCCACGCCGCGAAAGTTCCCTCGGCGGCGTACCCTTCCTGACGAAGGATCTCTACTTCCGAACCGGCCAACCGACGTACGCCGGCTCCACTTTTCTCCCAGAGGAACTCGGGGAAACGCGCACGACCTCTTCGTTGCCGGCCGCTTTTGAAAACGACGCCGGCGCCATCGAATGCGGCCGCACGCAGCTCAATGAATTCGCCTTCGGACTCACCGGCGAGAATCCGCATTTTGGCGACTGCCCGCATCCCACCCGCCCGGATTTACTCTCCGGCGGCTCAAGTTCTGGCTCTGCCTTCGCCGTGGCGCGCGGGCTTGTGCCGTTTGCGCTGGCGACTGATACCGCCGGATCCATCCGTGTCCCCTGTGGCTACTGTGGGGTCTGGGGGTTGCGGCTGTCGCCCGACCTGGCGCCCGTCGGTGATATCTTCCCGCTCTCGCCAGGCTACGATACCCAAGGCTGGATCACGCGCACCGCCGCGGATCTTCGTCAGGTTTCGTCCGCTGTGCTCGGCGAAGCCCCGCCGGCTGGAGCTGGCCTCTGGGCGGGTGACCTTGGTCTCGGCATTCCCGCAGCCGACCTCGAAGCCATGCGGCGGGTCGCCCTCAAGGCTGGCGCACAGGAAGACGCCGCCGCGGCCACCCTCTTAAGGCTGGCCCTCGCGGAGGCCGCCCAAGCCTATCCGATTCTCGGCGCCCACGCCGCAGCTCGGGTGCATGCGGCTTGGCTCGAGCGCCGTAAGCCGGACTACGATCCCGCCGTCTGGGCACGACTCGATGCGGGCCGCCGGCGCACCCATGAAGACTTGCGAGCCGCCGAAGCCGTCCGGACTCGCGTCATCGAGGCCTTCCGCGCGGTATTCCGGCGCCACCACTTCATCGCGCTCCCTGCGACGATCGGCGGAGCCTTACCCAAATCAGGCATGGATGACTTGCTGCGTCGGAAGTTGCTCGCACTGAATGCGCCAGCCTCACTTGCAGGCTTACCCGCGCTGGCTGCACCTGCCACTTTGGAGAACGGGCTCACCGGAGGCGTTCAGTTCCTCTTCCCAGATATGGCGAATTTCGGTTGGGACGCCCTCCTCCGTCGGCTCGCCTAATCAGATTCGCTGACGGCGCATGTGCGCCGAAGGCTGGCCGAGACCTTCACGATACTTAGCCACCGTGCGGCGGGCAATCTGCACACCGCGTTTACGTAACTCGACCGTGATGGCCTCATCCGCCAATGGCTCAGCGGGATTCTCACGCGCGAGAATATCGGCAATCATCTCCTGCACCCCTTCCTGGGCGACCGTCCCACCATCTGACGTCGAAACACCGGAGGTGAAGAACCAGCGGAATTCACGTAAGCCGTGCGGGGTCAGCATCCACTTACTGGCGGCGGCGCGCCCCACGGTCGTCTCATGCACCCCCATCTCCTTGGCCACATCCGTCATGGTTAGAGGCTTCAGTTTCGATGGGCCGTGCTCGAAGAATTCCGTCTGCCGGTCGACGATGATATGCGCGAGGCGCTCAATGGTGCGCTGACGCTCCTCGATGGCACCGATGAGGAATTTACCCTGACGCATCCGTTCCAAAATATAAGCCCGCTCCTTGTCACCGAGCGCGGTACCAGCCAGCATGTCCTTGTAGGCAGGCACGAGGCGCAGCTTCGGCACGTGGCGATCATCCATGCTGACCTTCCATTTACCGTCTTCGCCCATTTCAACGGTCGCATCGGGAGTGACGACCCGGTTGTCATCGCGGGAGAAACGTCGAGCGGGCACGGTCTCCAACTTAGAAAGTTCGGCCAGTCCTTCGCGCACGCCATCAATCTCCACGTCGAGGATGCGCGCGCACTCTTCGAGGCGGCGGCCCATCATGGGCTCCCAGCAATCATTCACGAGACGGGCGGCCGTCGAAAGCCCGCGACCCCGCTGACGGAGCTGCGCCAAAAAGCATTCCCGTAAATCACGCGACCCAATCCCGGACGGATCAAAACTGAGCATCAGCGTGTGCGCGGACATGATGGCCTCGTAGGACTGTCCGGAGCGCAGCGCGATGGTGGAAAGGTCTTCCTCAAGGAAACCACGCTCATCGAGAGAGGCGATCAGGAGTTTGAGTGCCTCTTGCACCGCCGCGTCATCGGAAGCCACCCGGGCTTGATCGCTTAGGTGCTCCGACAAGGAAGCCTCGCCCGTGGCGGACTCCATCATATGGCGGCGGCGCTCTTCGTCCTCCTGGGTGTAACCCTGGGAACGGATTTCTTCGTAATAACTTTCATCCCAGTCCTCCTTCATCCGGCGCAGGGCATCAAAATCATCATCGCCGAGCGAAAGCTCGCGCGGCCCTTCCTCTTCCGCCTCCTCTTGCGGGGCCAGCGTGTCGGGAGCTTCAACAGAAACCGGCTCGACCTCCTCCAATAGTGGATTGGAGGCTAATTCCGAAGAAATTTCCTGTAGCAGCTCCGCGGCCGGCACCTGAAGAATCCGGAGCGACTGACGCAGCTGCGGGGTCAGGACGAGCCCCTGAACCTGCTTCTGCGACTGATGGATACCTTGGTTGCCCATTGAACGTGCCTTAACAAAGGGAGTTTGGAGACGATTTGCAAAAGCTATCGGTAGGCAATCGGCTTGCTAAGCTTTTCCGGAGGTCTAACCTTCATGCTTACCTGCCGAGGGTGGGCCGCCCCATGCGTCACTTCTCACTTTTTATTGAAAATAAAATCCTTGGCCCCCTGACCGAGGATGAAATCTCGGCCATGATTGCCGAAGGGAAACTGACGCCCGACTCTCCCTGCGCCCCTGAAGGATCGACGGAATGGGAGCCCGCCGCCCGCTATTTTAAATTTAACGAAGGCCTGAAAGTAAATTGGACCAAGCCGATCCAAAACGACGATGAGACGGAAGCGGCGACCTTACGCATCACGCTGGAGACCCGCCAGAAGCTAATGACTTACGGACTGGCCGACTCGGTCTCCATTGAACGGTTCACACAGATTCAGGCCGACCTCGCGATTAGCGCCCATGAGGCACACCTTCGCTCCAAGATTCAAAGCCAAGGGATTATCCGAGCCACCGCCTTGGGGGTCGCCGCGGCGGCGGCACTCTGGTTCGGCCTCGGCGAGAATTTTGCCGGCGAAGCCCTCAGTGCCGCCGCCGGGACGGTGGTACGGGAAGAGGGTAATGCCCACGCGGGCTTCAAGCAGCTCAACTATGAACTCCAGCAGTTTGTGGGCGTCCGCCAACGCGCGGACGAAGCCAAATTCCTCAACCCCAATGGCAGTACCCCCGCCTTAAGCCTCGTCCAAGCTCGCCTGAAGATTAATCCCAACGCGGCCTTCACCTTCCAAGGCAAAGTCGACACCTCCCCACTGGCGAAAGATATCGCCAAATGGGGCATTAAGATCGGCGCGGACATCAAGGTCTACGCCCTGACGGCCGCCCTACCCGCCCGGACAGTCACGCTACTCAACGACCAGGCCACGATGCTCGAAGACGTCTTGGCCCCTGCACTCGATGACGCTGGTTTCCAGAAACTATTCGCCGCCGTCATGGAAACCTACCCCGTCGCCGGGGATTTTCCGGAGTCAGCCAAACTTAAAAGCGACGCCAAGGGCGTGCGGATGAGCTCACTAGCCATTTTTATCGACCGAGCAGAATTGCGAGTCCGGGCCGCAGATAAGATTCCCGCTCAAAATCACTGGGCGGTCGAGTTGCACGCTTTCATAGAACGGCTGAATCAACTTCAGCGCAAAGTCTACACCCTCACCGCCCCAGAAGCCCGCCGGGCCCGCTGGAGCGAATTTAATGCCGGACCCGGCGCCGAACTCGCCTCCTGGATTCTCACGGCCAACGCTAAGCAAGGCAGTGCCGCCGCCGATGGCAGCCTCACCATCAACGAGACGACGCGCATCTCCATCGACACGCTCGAGCAAGTAATCGTCACGTTGCGCATCAACGGCGACCTCGTCTTCTTGCGCTGGAACTCACACTTCCTAAAGACGACACCCTTCACTTGCCAAGAGCTCCCGCAAGCGTACTTCCTCGAGCGAGAGAAATATGTCGTCGTGAGTAAAACAACGACGGGCGGGGTGAGGCTGCTCGCCAAATCTCATTCGCCTTCTCATGACTTCTACCTGGAACGCACTTCCCCCCAGTGGCCATTCCTGATTGTGGCTCGCGCCGGTGACACCGACCCCCTCTCCTTGCTAGTAGATGCGAAGACGTACGCTGAATATGAGGCCGGCAAGGCTCTCCCGATGAGCCTAATAAGGACGCTCAACGCCTACCCTCGCCCTGTCGATTCGCCGATTCCCGACCCGTTCACCGCCGCAAACGCGCCGCAGTAAGTGGCTGGCAGTGGGCGGTGTAAACTTACCGACGCACCCAGCAATCAGGCTCGGAACACTCGCCGAATTGCGTCGCCGATAGCCGCGTCGTCTTACCCGTAACGGTGTCGACCACAGCGAGCCAGGTGCCCTGCGCGGCCACGACATGCCGGCCGTCCGCACACCACGAGGAATGCGCCAGCGGTAAAGGGCTGGCCGTTTCCACCGCCGTGACGGTGCCAGCAGCGAGATCAATCACCCCGAGACGCAGCCGGCCTTCCTGATAAGTGAAAATGATTTGATTCGGCACGATGGGATTCCAGCGCGGCTCGGTGCTGTAACTATGGCCCGTCGAGAGACGACTGAGCGCCCCACCGGCGCTGCTCGCGACATAAATACCCGGGCGGCCGGTGGGGCCGCTCGTCAACGCAAAGCGACTGCCATCCGGCGACCAAGAAGGATCCGTATTCACGACCTCTTTATTCGCTGCGGCAATGACGCGATGAGGGGCTTCGCCTTGGGCACCAGCGACGAAGATATCCATCGTGCCTTTATTGGAAGAGGCAAAAGCGATGCGGCCATCTGGCCCCACGCTCGCCGCGCCCAGCGCTCCGCGCACATCGGTAATCACCTTGCGAGGCTCACCGATACCGTTCGTTGAAAAAATTTCCGGAAAGCCCGTGCGGACGGACGAGACGAAGTAAATCCGGCTGCCGTCCGCCGACCAGCGCGGGCCGATGGAGGTGTTGCGGTAATTAGTCAGGCGCAGGGTCTTGGAGCGCGCGAGGTTCGTTACGTAGATTTCCTGATGGCCCGTATAACCGGAGACGAACGCCACCTTCGTACCCGCGTACATCGGCTTGAGCTGCCAGCGACGCCCCAGCCCGACGATCGCGGCATCGGCGACCTTGAGCGCGAGTTCATCTTCGTCCTTGGCTTCGACGTTGCTCTGAAACGTGTAATTCGGATTGTCGCACGCCACGACGGCCGACGTCCCGTTACGGCCGATATTCACTTTGACGGATGAGTTGGCGGAAATGCGAATCGCACCGTGCACGGAAAGCGCAAATTGCACCAATGACCCAAGCGTCTGATCGTCCGAGACAATCGACACGGAGACACCGCGATTAGAATCGGCGATGACCTCTTCGGTGACGACCAAGTTGCCGGCGGCAAAGAGAGGCGAGGCGAGGAATACGGCGAGAAGGGCAAAGAGACGCATCGGGCAGAAGTAATTGGGAGGTTAGCAGTTTGACCTAGGATAGGCAGGGAGTTCAATCCCGCTAATGTCTCTCGATAAGGAATCCGTCCAGCAGGCCCTCAGCCAGGTCCGCTACCCAGGCTACAGCCGGGACATCGTCTCCTTCGGCTTAGTCAAAGGCATCGAGGTCACCTTGGCGGGCAAAGTCTCCGTCGGGCTCGCCGTCACGAGCGCTGATCCGGCTATCCCGAAGCAGCTCTACGCTGAAATCGAAGCCGCCCTGAAGGCCGCCGGAGCCATTCAGCCCGAAATCACCATCACCGTCACGGTGCCCAAAGGCGCCCCTATGGCTGCCGCGACCCCCGCTGGCGGAACCAAACTCCCGGCCGATGCTGGCGTCGGCCAGGTAAAGCATATCATCGCCGTGGCCAGCGGTAAGGGCGGCGTCGGTAAGTCTACCTTCGCCGTCAATCTCGCCTGCGCCTTAGCCCGCTCGCTCTCCGACCAAGGCCGCCCGGGCCGCGTGGGTCTGATGGATTGCGATATCTATGGGCCCTCCGTGCCCCTGATGATCGGCGTCAATGCCCGTCCCCTCATTGAGGGCGACACCCTCATCCCGCTCGAAAACTTCGGCGTCAAAATCATGTCGATGGGCCTACTCATCGATGCGGACGCCCCCGTGGTCTGGCGCGGCCCGATGATTATGAAGACAATTTCCCAGTTCGCCACCAACGTCCGCTGGGGCGAACTCGACGTCCTACTCATCGATTTACCCCCGGGCACGGGCGACGCCCAACTCTCCATCGCCCAGGCGATGGCCCTGAGTGGGGCCATTATTGTGACCACCCCGCAGACCGCCGCCGTCTCGGTTGCACTCCGCGGGGCGGCGATGTTTGCCAAGGTAAACGTTCCGATTCTCGGCGTGGCAGAAAATATGAGTTATTTCGAAGGCTCGGACGGTGTCCGCCAGTATCTCTTCGGCCAAGGGGGCGGCCTCAAAGTCGCCACGGCCTTAAATTCCGTTCTTTTGGGTGAAGTCCCTCTCGATCAAGCCGTTCGCCAAGGCGGTGACCACGGCATCCCCGTCGTCATCAGCCATCCCGACGGCAATCCCGCCCGCGTCTTCCGCTCGGTCGCCTTGACGGTGTTGCGCGGCCTCGAAGCGTCTGCGTGACGGTTCTGTCTCGTCCGTCTTGCAAATTTGTTAAGAGCCGCTACCTTTCAAACTAAGAATGTCTGAAATAGACCAAGAGACGAAGCCAGAAGCCGATTTAGCGGCTCGCTCTTCCCTTTACGCTGAGTTCCTGGCCGAACGAGAAGAGATCCTTCGGCACAAGTGGATTGAATCCGAAAAGGTCGGGCGCGACATTGGCTTCGAGCGCGCCCTGATTGATTGGACCCGCCACCACCGGGCGCGCTGGCGCCTGTTGCGTCGGCAGAGCAAGGCAGCCTAAGCACCTAGCCCTCCCCGCCAAACAGAAGGGCCGGCTCGCATCGCTGCGGCCGGCCCTTCGGGCGTGGGACCAGGAAGCGCTTAGCCCTTGATCTCCTTGTGCAGCGTGTGGCGGCGCAGGGAGGGGTTGTACTTCTTGAGCTCCACCTTCTCTTGAGAAAGCTTCTTGTTACGGGTGGTCATGTAACGGGAAGGGCGCTTGCCCTCCTTGCGGGCTTCGGTGCATTCAATGATAACGATTTCGCGAGCCATGGTTTGTGTCGGTTGGAAGGTTGAGGTTTGGGAACGGTCTCGGTCGGAGCAAGCCCGAAAAAGAGCCGGGCGGCCTTTTGGGCCGCCCGGTTCGTTCCGTAGGTGGGGTTAATCAGCCCCAGAGACGCTTCTTATGGCGATTTTCCTTCGAGCGCTTGCGGCGCTTGTGCTTGTTCATCTTCAGACGACGCTTCTTCTTGAGGCTTCCCATGGGTGATAGTGACTCGCAACTTGGCGACCCCTCGGCCGACAGTAAAGCCGAAACTAACCCGAAATAACAGCGTCCGCCAGCCAAGCTCCCGGCCCCCAGGCCGCCACACAAGCCGAATGCACGCCTGTGGGCTCGAAACCCTCCGAGACGAAAGCAAAACAGGCACTACCGCTCCCGGTCAGACGAAAACGGACACCCGTTTTTTGGGCGATTTCATCCCTAGCGACCGGCAAGGCCAAGTGCTTCCCAGAGACGGGGGCCTCCAAATCATTCCCGATAAGAGAGGGATCCGCGGCGGGCTGGGCAACCCAAGCGGCCAATTCGGCCTCCGCCTTGGCCGGTGCACGATAAACCCCCGCCTTCGCCAGCAATCCGTAAGCCTCGGGTGTAGGAACGCCGAACGGCGGCTTAATAATCAAAACCCTCCGCCCAACCAAAGCCCGGCGGGGCGCTTCGGATAATATTTCCAGACGCTCTCCCCTGCCCCGCATGATCGCGGATTGGCTACGGATGAAATAAGGACAGTCGGAACCGACCTCAGCCGCAACGGCTTCCAACGCCGCAACCCCCAGCGGTACACCCGCAGCCCGATCCAGGAGTCGGAGCGCGGCGGCGGCGTCGGAACTTCCGCCCCCCAGTCCGGCTCCATGTGGAATTTTTTTCGTCAGGTGAAATCTCCCGACCACGGCATCGGGTCGACGGCGCTGATAAGCCGCGGCCGCCTTGAGCACGAGATTCGTTTCATCGGTGGGCAACGACGAATCGTCACACGTCATCCCTAAGGGCTGACCGAGATGCAGTGCGAGATGATCAGCCAACGAAATAGTAGCGACGAGGCTCACCAACTCATGAAAGCCATCGGCGCGCCGACCGGTGATGGCCAGGGTGAGATTCAGCTTCGCGTGGGCGGCTTCGACGAGCACACGGCTACGATGATTCGCGGTCGCCACACTGGCGAGGCGAATCAGCGCTTAAGCCCGCGGGTGCGACTTACGATGCACCTCGCGCAACTTGGCGACACTAAGGTGCGTGTAGATTTGGGTGGTCGAAAGTGAAGCGTGGCCAAGTTGCTCCTGCACCAGACGAAGGTCCGCCCCATTGGAAAGCAGATGGGTCGCGCAGGCGTGTCGCAACTTGTGCGGAGTAAGATCCGCCGGCAATCCGGCCAAGAGCAGCTTCTTCTTTAACATCAATTGGACGGCCCGCGGATGAAGCCGCCCGCCGCGAGCGGCTAACAGGAGTGCACCCCCTCGCGCAGGCACACCACGCAGTGCGAGGTATGCCTGAACGGCTTTCACTGCGCTGTCGCCCACAGGGACGACGCGCTCCTTAGAGCCCTTGCCCATGAGCCGCACGAGTCCGCTGCCCAGATCGAGATCACCTCCACTCATACCGCAAAGTTCCGACACTCGCAGACCGCCCCCATAAAGGAGTTCCAAAATCGCCATATCGCGGGCGAGCGTCTGCGGAGAATCTCCCTCCGTCGCCTCCGCGCTATCCATCAGAGTATCCGTCTGCGCTTCAGTGAGGAATTTCGGCAACGACCGCGGGAGCTTCGGGAGCACGAGGCCCGCCGCGGGCGTGGTGGTGATGCCGCCGCGCTCACGCAAGTCGGACAGAAAGGCGCGCAGGGCGGAGACCTGATTATGCACCGACCGGCGATTGTGGGTCGCCTGACGCTCGATGACAAAATCCCGCAGATGCCGCGCCGTGAGTTTTGACCAATCGCCATCCCAGCCGCCGTTCGATTTCATCCACAAGGCAAAGCCTTTGAGCGAGCGTCCGTAGGTGAGGCACGACCGCGCGGCCAGCCGTCGACCAGCTAGCTGCCGCGTCAGAAAATCAGACACCAAGGCCGAACCCGGCCAATCCGTCGGCTCCCCGTCTTCTTCTTGGACGGGGCGACGGCTCACGGCTGAGGCTTCTTGCCGTGCTCGGCGCGCACCGTGATCCCGATGCCACCGCGGACGCCGAAGGCGCCGGTAACTTCACACCAGATCGGATCGAGCGCCGCGACGAGGTCGTCGAGGATCTTGTTCGTCAGGTGCTCATGGAACATCCCCTGCTGGCGATAGCTCCAGAAATAAAGCTTGAGGGACTTCGATTCGACGATGCGCGGTCCAGGCACGTAGCGAATCGTGATCTTGGCGAAATCAGGCTGGCCGGTCGCCGGACACAGGCAGGTGAACTCCTCCGTCGAGAGCTCGACAAAGTAATTTCGGCCCGCGTTGCGGTTCGGGAAGGTCTCCAGCGTCTGCTGGGGCTTGTTTTGGGTATTCCCGAGGTGGGAGAGCCCGCTGAGGTCCTGAGGCTGAGTGGCCATACGGACAGGCAACCATTCCCGCTGAAAGAGACAAGCGTTGAACGGAGCTAGTCGCCGTCTTCGCCCTGAAACCTGCTTGCCTCAGGGCAGTCCCGCGGTTGCCTCCAATGCACCCACGCGTGCATGGAAGCCAAGGCTATCGCCATCCTCGGAGCCACCGGCTCCATCGGCACGACCACCCTGAGCGTCGTTAGGGCGCATCCGTCCCACCTCCGCGTCGCCGGCCTGGCCGCCCACTCGCGCTGGCGCGAGCTCGTCGGCCCCGCCAAAGAATTCAACGTCGGGACCATTGCCCTCGCTGACCCGGTCGCCGCCGCCGAAGCCCGCGCCTCGGGCGCTTTTCCCGCCGGCACCCGCATCTTGGAAGGCACCGCCGGGCTGACTGAAATCGCCTGCCTCCCAGAAGTCGCGATGGTCGTCTCCGCCGTCGTCGGGACGGCGGGCCTTGGGCCGACCCTCGCAGCGCTCCGCGCCAAGAAGGACGTAGCCCTCGCGAGCAAAGAAATTCTCGTTCTCGCCGGTAAATTCGTCACCGAGACCGCCCGTGCTTCCGGCTCCCGCCTACTGCCCGTCGACAGCGAGCACAATGCAATCCACCAACTCCTCCGCGACAAACCGTCGGCCGACATCGCCCGCCTTGTCTTAACGGCCTCTGGCGGCGCCTTCCGCGACACGCCACTCGCCGAACTAAAGAACGTCACCCTCGCGCAAGCGCTCAAGCATCCCAACTGGGACATGGGCCCGAAGGTGACCATTGATTCCGCCACGATGGCGAACAAGGGGCTCGAACTGATCGAGGCCCGCTGGCTTTTCGAACTGCCGACCGATCGCATCGACGTCGTCATTCACCCGCAGAGCATCATCCATTCGCTGATCACGCTCACCGACGGCAGCATGCAGGCCCAACTCTCGCCACCCTCGATGGCCTACCCCATTCAAGACTGCTTACTCTTCCCGCGCCGACTACCCTGCCCCGCCCCCCGGCTTGATCTGGCTCAGACGCTCGCCCTGACGATGTCGCCCCCCGACCCCGCCCGCTACCCTTGCCTCGGCCTGGCTCGGGCCGCCGCTACCACCGGAGGCACTGCCCCGGCTATTTTCAATGCGGCCAACGAGGTCGCCGTGGCCGAATTCATGGCTGGAAAACTCCTTTTTATCAGTATCGCCGAGCTGGTGGCGCAGGCCTTGGCCGCCCTACCAGCGCGAGAACCCGCCTCGCTCGAGGAAGTTCTCGCCATCGATGCCGAAGCCCGCGCCATCACCTCGAGGCTCGCCCTCGACCTCGCCCGCTGAGATAACCCACCACCACCCCTTTCATCATGGATAATCTTTCTTTCGGCGACCTCCTCAGCTCCATCAAGGGCATCGCCTTGGTGGCCATCTTCTTTGGGGGCTCCATCTTCGTCCACGAGCTCGGACACTTCCTCGCCGCCCGCAAACGCGGCCTGAAGATTGAACGCTTCTCGATCGGGTTCGGCCCGCGCTTGTTTGGCTGGACCGGTAAGGACGGCGTCGATTACCGCATTTCCATTATTCCCCTCGGTGGCTATGTCGCCCTACCCCAGCTCGCCGAGATGGAAGGCATCGAAGGAGCCAGCAGCGAAGAAGCGGAAAAGCTTCCGAAGATTTCCTACGCGGACAAGATGATCGTCTCGGTGATGGGCGCGGTCTTCAACGTCATCTTCGCGTTCGCCCTCGCCTGTATCCTCTGGGTCATCGGCATGCCCGTTGCCGAAGGCTCGGCCAGCACCGTTATTGGCTATGTGCCCGAGCAAATCGTGACGAGCTCCGGCCACCTCGCCGAACTCGGACTTGGCAACATGGTACCTGGCCCCGGCTTCAAGGCAGGACTTCGCTCCGGCGATAAAGTCCTCGCGGTTGACGATAACGTCATGACGAACTTCAATCAGATCTCCGAAGCGGTGATGCTCGGGAATCGCAAAGACTCGCAAGCCAACCCCACCGCCACGTTCCGGATCGAGCGCGATGGAAAAGAGATGGAGATTGTCGTGCAACCCGCCCGCGTAGAACTCAATGCCCAATCCGGCGACCGGGTGCGCGTGGCTGGCATCCAACCCCGCACCGACGTCATTATCGGTCAGCCCGCCCCGAACTCACCGGCCGAAAAAGCCGGTCTGCAGGCCATGGATCGCATCCTCTCCATCGACGGTACGCCGCTCAATAACACCATCGAATTCCGCGAACTACTCCGCAAGGGTGGCGCCAAGCCGCGCACCCTGCTCGTCGAACGCGAAGGCGGCGTCAGCACGAAGGTCATTATCACCCCCAAGGTGAACACGACCGTCAACCCCGTCAGCGCCATCAGCTACGGCGATGAGGCCCATCCCCACCTGCTCATCCTCCTACCAGTCACGCGCGACATCCTCAGCAAAGACCCCGAGGCCAAGCGCGACCAACTCATGGTCTTCGGCATCTCTCCCGAAGATCCGGCCCTAGCCGACACCTTAAAGATTGGCACAATCGTCGACAAGATTGATGGCACCACCCAGATCGTCGCCATCCGCTCCCGCGAAGACCTGGCAACGGCCGTCGGCAAGACCGCGCGCAGCCTGACGCTCTACTGGAAGCGCGCCAATGGCGATACGGGGAACCTCACCCTCCCTAATGCCAAAGCCGTCGATAAACAACCCACGCAACACGCCCAGATTGGCACCTTCTTCGTTTCCAAAACCGAACTCGTCTACCGCAACCCCTGGGAAACCTGCTCGGGCATCGTAAAATCGACCTTCACCACGCTCGGTCGCCTCTTTGATCGCGGTTCCGACATCCAGGTCAAGCAATTGGCGTCGGTGATTTCGATTACGAAGACCTACTATAATCTCTCCGAGGATATCCGCCGTGTGCTCTGGTTCACGGTGCTCATCAACCTCAACCTGGCCGTGCTCAACCTCCTGCCCATTCCAGTACTCGACGGCGGCCACATGCTCATCGCCACGATCCAGCGCTACACGAAGGGCATCCTCAATAACAAGGCGGTCATCATTCTGCAGTACACGTTCATGGGCCTGCTGCTCTCGCTGATGGCCTACATCATCTTGCACGACGTCCGCCGCTGCTCCGGTGATAGCGACCGCCAGCTCAAACAGCAGCTGCTCGAGCGCCACGTCTACAAGGAACAAGACTTCAGCTCAAAGAAGTGAGCGCGGCCTGAAGGGCTCGCAGGGGTAGGGAAGCCAAGCAAGAGGGAGAAATGAGGACCTTTCTGGCCCTACCCCTACCCCCACCCCTACCCCTACCCCTTTCGTTACGTTTGCACATTCTCATTTTTGCACCTATCACCCCCTTACATCCCCATGGAAAAACCCGCCCACTCCCGCCGCAACTTCCTAGGCAGCATCGGCGCCACCCTCGCCGCGCTCAGCCTCTCACCCTCCTTGGCTGCCGCCGATTACGACCAGGCCGCAGCGAAAGCCCTGCCTCGCAAGAAAATCACGGACCCTTACATCTATAAATTCACCATCGGGAAGTTCGAAGCGTGGTCCATCAGCGACGGCTACGGCACCTTCAAGAACTGCGTCACGAAGAAGATGTTCCCGAAGTCCGACACCGAGGCGATGACGAAGGCCCTCGTCGCCAGCGGCGAACGCCCGGATGACGTCACGCTCTACATCAACATCTTGCTCCTGCGTAAGGACAAAGAAATCATCCTCGTCGACGCTGGCTTTGGCCCAGTGGAACGCGACACCTGGGGCTGGCTCATCCAGGCCATGGCCTCACCGGAAATCAATATCAAGCCCGAGCAGGTTACGCACGCCCTCTTGAGCCATTCGCACATCGACCACATCGGTGGCTTCACCACCAAGGGCCACATCCTCTACCCGAATGCAGCCGTGCACGTGCTGCAGACGGAAATCGATTTCTGGCGCGGCAAGGAACCGGATTTCTCTAAGTCCCACCGCACCGACGACATCAAAGGCATGATCAAGAGTGTGCGTAACTCCTTCGACATCCTGCAGCCGAACTTGGTCATGCACAAAGATGGCGACCAGATCCTCGATGGAGCGATTACCATCCTCGCTGCCCCAGGTCACACCGACGGCCATGCGATCTACCGCATCAAGTCCGATGGCCAGTCGCTCCTGCACATCTCCGACCTCGCGCACAACCACGTGCTGATGCTCGAAGACCCGAACTGGTTCATCGACTTCGACCACGACCCCGCCAACGCCGTGGCCACCCGCAAGAAGGTCTTCAGCGAAATCGCCGTCACCAAGGAGCGGGCCTTTGGCTTCCACCTCCCCTGGCCGGGCCTCGGCACCGTCGCCGCCAATGGCCGTCAGGGCTACCAGTGGATTCCGTCCACCTGGCGCTGGGATTTCTGACGCTCGTTGACGGATTGGGGCAAAGGGGTTGAGATACCCCCATGTCCTCGGACTACTGTCCCTCCCGCCACCGCACGGTCCGCCGCCTCACCCGCGTCGTAAACGTGGGTAGCGTGGCCGTGGGCGGAAAAAATCCGATTCGCCTGCAGTCGATGACGACCTCCGATACGGAGGACGTCGCGGCCACGGTCGCCCAAGCCATCCGCCTGGCGGAAGCGGGCTGCGAAATCATCCGCATCACGGCCCCAAATAAGGCCGCGGCGATCGCGCTGAAGGACATCCACCGGCAGTTCCGCGCGGCGGGCTTCAACCAGCCGCTCGTCGCCGACATCCATTTTCTCCCGGTCGCGGCGATGGAAGCCGTCGAACACGTGGAGAAGGTCCGCGTCAATCCGGGCAACTACGCCGACAAGAAGAAGTTCGCGGTGCTGGAATACACCGACAAAGCCTACGCCGAGGAACTGGAGCGCCTGCACGAGGCCTTCACGCCCCTAGTCCTCCGCGCCAAGGCCCTCGGCCGTTCGCTCCGCATCGGCACCAACCACGGTTCGCTCTCGGACCGCATCATGAACCGCTTCGGCGATTCGCCGAACGGGATGGTGGAGTCCGCCCTCGAATTCATCCGCATCGCGGAATCCCACGGCTTCAAGGACATGATTCTGTCGATGAAGTCGTCGAACCCGAAGGTGATGGTCGAAGCCTACCGCCTCGCGGCCGCCCGCATGACGGACCTCGGCATGGACTACCCGTTGCACCTCGGCGTGACCGAGGCCGGTGAAGGCGAAGACGCCCGCATCAAGTCCGCCATCGGCATCGGTTCGCTCCTCGCCGATGGCTTGGGCGACACGGTCCGCGTCTCGCTCACCGAAGACCCGTGGCACGAGATTCCGGTCTGCAAAGAAATCGTCAGTCGCGCCGAAGGCTTCGCCGCCCT
>CAIKRN010000008.1 GCA_903829855.1 uncultured Opitutia bacterium | reverse complement strand
GGAATTTCCCATTCTGATCGAACATGCCTCGCCACGCAAAATAGGCGAAGGCTGGACTGGCCTCGGCGTAATCACCGATCGAGATGGCGGACTTTTTCGCCGACGGGTGGCCCTCTCGGTCCACGGAGTCGCTCCGGCGGACGGCGCAGAACTCATGATCGCCGGGCACATCGAAGCGCTGCCGCTCAACCCACAGGGGTTTGACGCCTGGGTCGCCAGCCAGGGCGCGACGCTCCGGCTTGGGGGCGGACGTAACCTCGGCGAGCTTGCCCCGCCCACGCGCTTCAGCACATGGTGTCAGGAGCAAGAGACCCGACTCGAATATTGGCTGCGTAGGCTTCCATGGAAAGACGATGAAGGCGGCGCGCTGCTCGCCGCGACCATGCTCGGCCGGACCTCACTACTCCCGGCGGAAGCCAAGTCTGCGTTCATGATTACGGGCACCTTGCATCTCTTTGCCATCAGCGGGTTGCATATTGCGGGCATGACCGCGGCACTCTTGTGGATCGCGAAGCGCTTACGACTCCCGGCCATACCCGCCGGCATCGCCATCTTGGCCGCACTCTGGATTTATGTAGAAATTACCGGTGCATCACCCTCCTCTGTCCGAGCCTGGATTATGGCCGCCTTCATCTGGGGTGGGCAAGTTGGCGAACGTTCGACACCGGCGCTACAATCCCTGGCACTGGCCTGCGCCGCGACCCTGATCATCAGTCCCGCCGCCTGCACCGACGCCGGGTTCCAATTAAGCTATATTGCGGTGCTGGGATTAATCACGGCGGGCGGGCCCGCCGCACGACTTTGCACCCAACCCACCGAAGAAGAACGGCTCACCCCGAAAGCCAGCCGCACCGCCGCCCAGCGCACCCGCTGGTGGCTACGGAAATTTTTGTTGAGCGGCCTTTGCATTTCGCTCGCCGCCACGCTCGCCGGGACGCCGCTGACGCTTGGCCTCTTTGGTTCGGCGAGTTGGGGTGGGCTGTTCGTCAACCTCGTGCTTGTACCGCTCTCCGAAATTCCGCTTGTCCTCGGCATGGCGTCGACCGCCTGCAGTGTAAGCGATTGGCTCCTTTGGCCGGGCCTCTGGCTCAACGGTGCGGCGGCCGCATGCCTTCATGCGATGACCTGGTGCGCCGAGGTCTGCGCACTTGTCCCGTCAATGAACATGCACCTCACCTTGACCCAACCTTGGTTGGGCCCGGCGGGCGGAATACTGATGTCGGGTGTATTCCTGATGCAGGCGGAGGCCCAGTCGGTGCGCCGGCTGCTCGGCGGGCCGGCGTTGGCCTTGCTCCTGTGGCTGGCCTTCGCGTGGCTGCTTCAATAATCTTCTTACTATTGCCACGGGCCCGCCGTGGTAAAAAGTTCGCCTATGCCCCTGCGTCCCCTCGGCCTTCTCCTCTGCCTACTCACCGGAGTAGCCGGGGCCGCCCCGCAAGAGTGGTCCGGCATCTACCCATCGCTCGCCTATTTTAATAACGAGGGCGAGTGCGGCACTGGGGCCGTCGTACCATGGGCGGGCCGCCTCTGGGTGATCACCTATGGACCACACCTACCGTATGGCTCGAGTGACAAGCTCTACGAGATCACGCCTGACCTGCAGCAGATCATCCGACCGGAGAGCGTCGGCGGTACGCCGGCCAACCGTATGATTCATAAGGAGTCGAACCAACTGATCATCGGGCCTTACTTCATCGCTGCGGAACGCGAGGTGCGGGTCATCCCGCCGAAGCTGATGCCCGGTCGCCTCACCGGCAACGCCCGCCACCTGACAGAGCCTGAGAACAAGGTCTACTTCGCCACCATGGAAGACGGCCTGTATGAGGTGGACGTCCGTACGCTCGCCGTGAAGGGACTCATCAAGGAGATCAAGAACGTCCCGAAGCCAGGCCAGACCGCGGAGGCCAGCCCCGCGACCATCACCTCGACGCTGCCTGGTTATCACGGCAAGGGACTCTACTCCGGCCAGGGATTGGTCATCCTCGCGAACAACGGCGAACAGGGCGCGAAGGCACTCATCGACCCGACGATCGTCAGCGGCGGCCTCGGCTCCTTCAACGGCGAAGGCAACTGGTCGCTCATCCGGCGAAACCAGTTCACCGAAGTCACTGGCCCCGGCGGCCTGAACGGCAACGCCGATTCCGCGAAGGACCCGCTCTGGACGATTGGCTGGGACTTCCGCTCGCTGATCCTCATGGTGATGGAAGACGGCAAGTGGACGAGCTACCGCCTGCCCAAGGGCAGCCACTCCTACGACGGCGCGCACGGCTGGAACACCGAGTGGCCGCGCATCCGCGACATCGGCGAAGAAGGCTCGCGCCTGATGACCATGCACGGCCTCTTCTGGAAATTCCCCGCGGATTTCTCGTCGAAGCACCTGACCGGCATCACGCCGCGCTCCGCTTACCTTAAAGTCATCGGCGACTTCACGCGCTGGCAGGACCGGCTCGTCTTCGGCTGTGACGACACCGCCAAGTCGGAGTTCCTCAACAAGCGTCCCGCCAAGGGCACGCTCGCCGGCCCCGGTCAGTCGCAATCCAACCTCTGGTTCACCTCGCTGGACACGCCAGACAAACTCGGCCCGGCGCTCGGGCGCGGCAGCGTGTGGGTCGACGAGCCCGTCAAAGCCGGCGTGCCCTCGGATCCGTTCCTCTGCGAGGGCTTCGACAAGCGCGCTCTCTTCCTGAAGTACGACGGCACCGAGCCGACGATGTTCAGGATCGAAATCTACGGGTCGCCCCGGGCGGACGTCGTGCCGACATGGATGCACTACGGCCAGGCAGCGCTCTATCCGGGAGAGCACAGCTCGCAGTGGCTTGAACTGAACCACGTCATCAAAGGTTCTTGGATCCGGATCACCGCCGACCGCGATGTCGCCAAGGCCACCGCCACCTTCCAATACGCAGCGAATGACACGCGGACGACTGGGCGCGGCGAGATCTTCAAAGGCCTGAGCCGGGCCACCGACGCGACGTCGCAAGGCGCGTTCTTACTGACGCGCGGGGCCAATCTGCGCACACTCTCGGTACTCACCGCAACCGTCGACAACGACAAGACCACGCTGGGCGACGCCTACGAACTCTCCGCCGACCTGAAGCTCACCAAGCAGACCGACCCGAAGGTCGCGGCCTACATTGAAAAGAATACCGCCATTCCCCAGGGCGTCCTGACAGCGGATGAGGCCTCGGTTATTTTTGAAGAAAGCGGCGTGCGGTGGCGACTGCCGCGCTCGGCTTCGCCGGCGCAGGATGGGCTGCTCACCCGGAGTGCCTTGCGCAAGGCTCGCGAAGTCTGCACCGAGCGCGACCTGCTTCAAGCCCACGGCACCTTCTACGAACTACCGGCGCTCAACGCCATGGGCGCGATTCGCATGCGCCCCGTCGCCACAAGCGATACCACGGTGCATGATTATTGTTCTTACCGCGGCTTGCTTGTGCTCAGCGGCATCGACCCCAACGCGCGCCTCGCTGGGCAGAGCAACCCCCACATCATTCGTTCCGACGACGGTAAGGCCGCCGTGTGGGTGGGTGCCGCCGATGATCTCTGGCAGCTCGGTAAGCCGCGCGGTTGCGGTGGCCCGTGGAAGCAAAGCGCCGTCGAAGCGGGCAAGCCCTCGGATCCCTACCTCATGACCGGCTACGACAAGAAGACCCTCCTGCTCGCCAACCATGGTGACGTCGAGACGACGATCACCATTGAGCTCGACGCGGCTGGCGACGGGCACTTTGCGCCCTACCGAAGTTTCAAGTTAGCGCCCGGCGAGAAGCAGACCTTCGTCTTCCCGGATTGGCTCAATGCGTATTGGGTCCGTGCGGTCTCCTCGGCTACAACCAAGGCAACCGCACAACTCACTTACGAATAAGGCGTCCGACCACTGAGAATGTGAGGTTTGAGCCCCTGCCGCCGACCCGAAGCCATCTCCCCGCTTGCACCGCCGAGCAGAACTCCCAAGTTCAAACCTCCTTCTATCTCATGCACGAGCCCTTCGACACCATCGAGGAAGCCCTCGCGGACATCGCCGCGGGGAAGCTCGTCATTGTGACGGATGACGAAAACCGGGAGAACGAAGGCGACCTCGTCATGGCGGCTTCGAAGGCCACGCCCGAGACCGTCAACATGATGATCCGCCATGCGCGCGGGCTCATCTGTGTACCGACGGTGGAGCATCAGTTGCGGCGCCTGGGGATCTCTCAGATGGTCCCGGAGAATCGTGAGTCGCAGCGCACGGCGTTCGCCGTCTCCGTCGACGCCGCCGACGGCATCTCCACCGGCATCTCCGCCTACGATCGCGCCAAGACGATCGCCATCCTCGCGAATCCACAGGCGAAACCCGAAGAGTTGGTTCAACCCGGACACATCTTTCCGCTGCTAGCCCGCCCTGGGGGTGTCTTGCAACGTGCCGGTCACACGGAGGCCGCGGTCGATCTCGCCTCCCTCGCCGGCCTGCACCCCAGCGGGGTGATTTGCGAGATCCTCAATGAAGACGGCTCGATGGCTCGCTTGCCGGAACTCGTCGAACTCAAAAAGAAGTTTGGGCTGCACATGATCTCCATCGCGCAACTCATCGAGTTCCGCCACCGCAGCGAACGACTTGTTGAGCTCATCGCTGAGCGTGATTTCCATTCGGCCTGGGGCGAGTTCAAGCTCCGCGTCTATCGTTCGCTGCCGGATGGTCGCCAACACCTCGCCTTCACCCTCGGCACTCCCGACGAGTCCCCGACGCTTGTGCGCGTGCAGCGCGAAAACCTGCTCGGTGACCTTTTCCGCGGTGATGCTTTTGGTGCGGGCACTTCGCTAGCCGCCAGCTTTGAGGCTGTCGCCAAAGCTGGGCGGGGCGTCATTGTCCACGTTACCCAACCCTTCGGCGGCATGCATGCCGACCAAGACGGCATCCGCCTTGGCACGATGGATGCACGCGACTACGGCATCGGTGCACAGATTCTGTCCCACATCGGCTTACGCCGAATTCGGCTCATCACGAACAACCCACGCAAGGTAGTCGGACTCGGTGGCTACGGGCTGGAAATCGTCGAACAAGTTCCCTTCTAAGGACTTTCCGCCGTTTCCGCTTGCAGACGGAGGAGGAAACCCCTCCATCGGCAATCCGTTCTTCTGCCATGAGCCTAGATAAGCCCATCCCTGACGCCCTTGACGGCGCTGATCTCCGCTTCGCGATTGTAACGGCGGGATATAATGGGGAGCTCGTCCAGGCCCTGCGTAAGAATGCGGTCAAAGCCCTGCGGTCCGCCCGCGTGGCCGAAGACAATATCCGCATCATCGAAGTCCCTGGCTCAGGCGAGATTCCTTACGCTGCCTACATGACCGCGATGTCGGGTGACTTTGATTGCGTCATTGGACTGGGCGTCGTCGTCGCCGGGGATACCCCGCACCACGAGATCATCGCCCATTCGACTGCCAAGGCACTCCAAGATGTCGCCCTCCGCGCCGAAGTGCCGGTCATCAATGGCATCGTCGTGACGAACACCCGCGAGCAGGCCGTCGAGCGTTGCCTGGGCGCCCTAGACCGCGGTGCCGAGTTCGGCCACGCCGCCCTTACCATGGCACGCCATCGCGTAACCCTCGGTGAACGCCTCGATCAGGTCGAAGACGAGGAACGCAAGCGCGCTGGCCAAGACCCTTTCGCCCAGAACTGATGGACCCCGACTCTCCCATTTCGCCCTCCGCCCGGGCTAAAATCCGCATTCGCATCAAGGGGGTGGATTACCGCATGATCGACCAGTCCGCGGCGGACATCGTCGCCAGCGTAGCCCCAACGGGAGCCCGCATCTCGGGCCCCTTTCCCCTGCCGTCACAAGTGGAGGTCTACCGCGCCGCCGGTCAGGACGAGATCCGTAGCCATCGTCGCAATATTGAAATCATCAACTCGACTGCCCAGACCGTCGAAGTGATGCGCCGCATCAACCTGCCCACGGGCATCGAGATCAGCATCGTGGCGCCAGATGATCCCATCGTCCCAGACCCTAACGCCACTCCAGCCAAGCGTAACCGTCGCCACGATAATCGCGTCGCCGCCATGCAGTTTCTCTGCTCCTGGGAAGTCCAACGCCACGGCGACATGGTCACCACCCTCTTTGACTTCTTCACCGAGCGCGAACAGCCTCGCGAATACTTCTCCTTTGCGGAGGAACTTATCCACGGAGTCATCCGGGATGTGGCACTCATCGACGAGGTCATCGGTAAGTATGCTAAGAACTGGGCGTTCGCCCGCATCGCCCGCGTCGACCTATCCATTCTGCGCGTGGCCATCTTTGAACTCATGCGCCGCACGGACATCCCGCCGGTCGTGAGCATCAACGAGGCCGTCGACATCGCCAAGGAATTCTCGACGGAAGAATCCAAGCGTTTCGTGAACGGTATCCTCGACAGTTACAAAGAAGAGCTCGGGCGCGACCCGCGCAAAGCCGAGGGCAACTAAGCCATGGCGGGCGGCTTCTTCGAGCGACTGAAATCCGGCTTGAGCCGCACGGCCGAAGCCGTCGCCAATTTGCTGGCCCGTCCAATCGACGCGCAGTCAGCGGAGCAGTTGCGGGAAAGACTCATCGCCGCCGACTTCGGGCCCGCGACGTCAGAGGAAGTCGTGGCCGCCGCCCAAACGGCATGGAAGACCGATGCCGCACTTCGCAAGACGACCCCGGCGGAGGCCGCGGTCGCCGCTATCGTCAAAGCCTTGGGCGGAGCCACCCCAGCATCCACTGCTTCCGCCAAGCCGCAGGTGATTATGCTCTTAGGCGTCAATGGCGCCGGCAAGACGACCACTGCCGCCAAACTTGCGTGGCGCTGGCAGCAAGACAAACGGACCTGTCTCCTGGGTGCCTGCGATACTTTCCGGGCCGCCGCTGGCGAACAACTCTCCGCCTGGGCGGATCGCCTCGGCGTGCAAGTCGTCGGTGGCGCCGCGGGTGCCGACCCGGCGGCCGTCGCCTTTGACGCCATCAAAGCGGGTGTCGCCCGCGGCGTTGATGTCGTCGTGCTGGATACGGCCGGCCGTCTGCACACCAAAGCCCATCTGCTGGAAGAATTGCGCAAAGTTGTCCGCGTCACGGGTAAAGCTTGCGAGGGCGCGCCTCACGAAAAGTGGTTGGTGCTGGATGGCTCCCTTGGCGCAAACTCCATCGAGCAGGCCAAAGTTTTCCATGAAGCCGTCGGGCTCACCGGCCTGATTGTGACTAAGCTCGATGGGACGGCCCGGGGCGGCGCGCTCGTCGCCGTGGTCCGCGAACTCAATGTGCCCGTGCGTTTCATTGGTGTCGGCGAACAGCCCGCAGACCTACAGCCCTTTGATGCACAAGCCTACGCCCGCTCCGTCCTCGGTCTGGGCGAGTGAGGTTGTCTTGCCAGCGGCACGCTCCGACTCCAGCCTGCGTCCATGCCGGCCGAGACAGTCACCGTCGAACTAGGAGCACGCTCCTACCCCGTACGCATCGGCCCCGGCCTGCGCCAAGAGGTGATTACCACCGCCGCCCGACGGGTGGCCGCTGGTCAGAAGTGTGCCACCCTGACCTCACCCGGCGTGGCTCGTGCTTTACCGGAATTAACCCAGGAGCTCGCCAAGCTCATGCCCGTGCTGGTCACGGCGCAAGACGGCGAGACGGCTAAGTCTGCCGCAGAACTCGCCCGTGTCTGGGATTTTCTCGCGGCCAGTGGCGTCGCCCGCGACGGGGCCGTCTTCGCATTAGGTGGAGGCGTTATCGGCGACCTCGCCGGATTTGCGGCAGCCTCCTACCAGCGGGGCGTAGATTTCTACCAAATACCCACCACCCTGCTGGCGATGGTCGACAGCTCGGTGGGCGGTAAGACCGGCATCAATCTGGCAGCCGGTAAAAATCTTGTCGGGAACTTTCACCAGCCGACCGCCGTCTGGGCGGATACCGATTTACTCGCCACCCTGCCGCCCCGCGAATTCGCCGCCGGCATGGCCGAAGTGATTAAGCATGGCTTACTCGCTGACGCCGACCTGTTCGGCCTGCTCGAACAAAACGCCCCGATGGCCTGGAATCACCCGCTGCTTGCGCGTATCATCCGCCGCTGCGTGGAAATCAAAGCCGCTGTCGTTGCCGGCGATGAGCGCGAGACCAGTGCTCACGGCGGGCGCGCCTTGTTGAACCTCGGCCACACTTTCGGCCACGCCGTCGAAGCCACCGCTGGCTATGGCACTTACCTGCACGGCGAAGCCGTCGCCATCGGCCTCGTCATGGCGGCCCGCCTCTCCTGTGGCCTCGGCCATTGCACCGCCGCCCAAGCCGAGCAAATCACCGCGGTGATCGCCTCCCACCACCTGCCGACCCAATTACGCGCACCTCTACCTGTTGAGCCCATGCTCGCCGCCATGCGCCGCGATAAAAAAGTGCGCGGTGGCAAACTGCGCTTCATCCTTCAGGACGGTATCGGAGCGGCCAGCACCTCCGACACCGTCCCCGAGGAGGATGCCGTTGCGGCGCTCCTTGCGGGCGGAGCGATTCGTTAATCAGGGACGGGGGCCGACGGCTGGGCGGGCGGCACGCCAGTCGCCCTTGAGCAGCCGGTCATCATTCTTCTGGTTAGCATCACGCAGACGTTCTTCCAAAGTACCGTCGGCCGCCGGCTGGCCGGCAAGGGCCGCCGCTACGGGCGTCTTCTCGGCAACAAAAGAAGAGTCGTTCGGCGGGATCGCACAGCCGACCAAAAGGAGACAGGGAGTGAGCAATAGGAGTTTCATGAGATTATTTGGCGCGACGCTTGGCGTCGACTTCCAGCCAGGCACGAAGAGCCAAGGCTGATTGGCGGGCGCGCTCGCGGGCCGTGGGAAGATCGTCGGCATCGGTGACCGCGGACCTTGCGAAAGAATAGAACTTAGCCTTCGGTTCGGTACCAGAGGCGCGGACCGCGATGCGGCGGCCATCCGCGAGCTCGGCGAGGATGAACTCTTCGGGCGGCACGCGGTCGCCCTCCGCATCTTCAACCTTATCGTGCTCGTAGTCCGTCACGCGCACGACCTTTGAGCCATCGACAACAGCTGGAGGGGTGGCGCGCCATGAGGCGACAATCCGACGGATGCACGCAGCGCCTTCGGCGCCTTCGAACGCGAGATTCAATAAATCCTCGTGATGGGCGCCGTGGCTGAGATGAAGTACATCCAGCGCGTCCAGCAAGGTGCGGCCGCGGGAGCGCAGGATGGCGGCGAACTCACAGAGCATTACCACCGTGGCATTGGCATCCTTGTCGCGGACGGCGTCGTCGGCCAGGTAGCCGTAACTTTCTTCCGCACCGAGTAAGAACAACGTGGAGTGGCGGAGGGCCAACGGAGCACGCCGACGGAGAGGTAAGGCCGGAGCATCCGCGCCAGCGCCGTCGACCAAGCGACGCGACCATTTCTCCAGCTTGCGAGCGATCCACTTAAAACCCACGAGCGTCTCGACACAACGCACCCCGTGGCGGGCGCAGATGGCGGCGACTAACGGCGTCGTGACAAGGGATTTAACCACGGCGGCGTTCGGCGAACCAGCGGCGGGCAAGATACCCGCATCCTTCAGCGAGGAAATCCGGAACTCCGTGAGCAACGCAGCTACCTCATTGCCCGTGAGCAATCGGAAGCCACCAGCGGGGAGCGGGCAAGCAACACCGACGCGGTCACCATCCGGGTCGGTGGCGAGGACGAGGTCGGCCCCAATCTCGGTGGCGAGTTTTAAGGCCAAAACGAAGGTACTAGCGTTCTCGGGATTAGGTGAGGCGACGGTCGGGAAGCGGCCATCATGCTCCCGCTGCTCCTCCACCACATGGGGGTCGATGCCAACCCGGCGGAGCGCAGGTACCACCATAACATCGCCGGTGCCATGGACGTTTGTGTAGACGACCTTGGGCGTGTGGCGCGAGATGACCTCCGGATCAATGACCACGCCAGCCACGCGAGCGAGGTAGGCATCCTCGGCGGCCGACCCCACGGTCTGCACGCGCGAAAGATCTTTTTCGAGATATGGGGCGACGTCCTGTGGTCCCAGCTTGCCGACTTCGGCGACAATCGCTGCATCATGAGGAGGCAGGACCTGGCCGCCATCGGCGAGACAGCATTTGAAGCCATTGTCGTGCGAAGGATTGTGGCTGGCCGTAATCACAACGCCAGCGTGAGCGCCCAAATGACGAACGGAGAAACTGAGTTGGGGGGTGGAGCGAGGGCCTGCAAAGAGAAAGGCCTCGCCACCGAGTTCAGTCCAAGCACCCGCGATGAGCTCGGCGAAGTGGCGAGAGAAGAAGCGGACATCGTGGGCGACAACCAGCCGTGCCCCCGGCTGAGTGGCCGAGACGTGCTTCCAGAGCCCCATCACCGCCCGCAACACGTTGATGTCATTCAAGTAGGCGGACCCGACGGCGGCCCGCAGCGGGAGCCCTTGGTCGTCGAGTTCGTTCGCGGCGGAGACACGTCCCACCGTACGACCACGCATTCCACCCGTTCCAAAAGTGATTCCCTTGTAGAAACGGTCCTCAATCTCCGCCCAAGCTTCCTGGGCACAAAGGTCCTGCAAGGCAGCCAAGGCGGCTTCTGGGAGGGAGCCGGAATTAAGCCAATCCCCTGCATTGGTCAGGCTTGAGGCGGAAATACGCCCCTTAGCTTGGGCGGCCTTAAGGGCGGAAAGAATCGAGGCGGAAGCGCTCATGAGTCCCCTCATACTTGCCGTCCGGCGAGCAGGGACAAGCCCGGAGGAGGGGGAGGCGGGGGTTGACACCCTCCAACTCATCGCAAGGGTTTACCCCCCATGCCCGACGCCAGTTCCAACAAGCAGCCCCCGGCCGGCGACGACCGTAATCTGGTCATCGTCGATGATGATTTCGTCAATGCGGACGCCGAAGACCGCCTTTGGCTCTTCTGGGAGCGCAATAAGGAGAATATTGTCCGTGGCACCACCGCTGTCGTCATCGGCATCCTCGGCTTCTTGGCCTATTATTTCTGGAATGAAGACCGGAAGGAAAAAATCGGCGAGGAGTACACCGCCTGCCAAGACGAAGCTGCACGGAAGGCTTTTGCCAAAAAGCATGAAGGCGAGCCCTTGGCGGCCGTTGCCTATGCCGAAGTTGGCGACGACCTGAAGAAGGCCAATAAATTGGCCGACGCCGCGAAGGCCTACAATGAGGCGACCCGCCTCGCCGCACTGGCTGGCAAATCCCCAGCCTTGCAGGCGCTCGGCGCTCGCACCCGACTTTACGCCGCACTCGCCCGCCAAGAAGCTGGGGAAGCAGGCGCGGAGGACGCCATCGCCGCCGTCGCGAATGATACCAGCGTACCCGAAACCCTCCGTGGTTTTGCGATGCTCACCCTCGCCAATATTGCCGTCGCTAAGAACGATCCGGTGAAGGCCCGGAAATCACTCGACGACATGGACAAGAAGCTGCGGGCGGACCATGTCTGGCGCCAGGATAAGGATTCACTCGTGCAGTCCGAGCCCTCCTTAATCGCCCCCGTCGCTCCCGCTAAGAAGTAAAGGACGACCCTTGCGAGGCTCGTTGACATTTCGAAAGCGGCTCTAGGCCGCCTCAGGCTCTATTGTCCTTGCCAATACAGGGGGTTCAGCGTGTCTTTTAAAGACCCGTTGGCATCGTGCTGGTGGGCTGAAACTCTCACCCTTGGTGTCACTCAAATGAACGCAGCCACGCCGTCACCGGAAGCCGCCGTGGTGGCCGAAAGGCTTACCAAAAGGTATGGCTCGTTGACCGCGATTGAGGACCTGAGTTTTTCCGTAGCTCCCGGCGAAATCGTCGGCTTCCTTGGGCCCAACGGGGCGGGTAAATCCACCACGATGCGAATCCTTTCGGGCACGATGTCTGGGACCTCCGGGCGGGCAGCCATCTGGGGCGTCTCCGTCGCGCTCGATCCCGCGGGAGCGAAGCGCAACATGGCTTACATGCCGGAGAACAACCCGCTACCCGAAGACATGCGGGTGGAGGAGTACCTCACCCTGCGGGCCAAACTCAAAGATGTGGCCGCCGATCGCGTCGAAGAACGCGTCCAACGCGTCATGGAAGATTGTGACCTGGCCCGGCGGGCGGCGGGACGACTCATCGGGCAGCTCTCGAAAGGCTTCCGCCAGCGCGTGGGTATCGCTGACGCCCTTCTCGCCGAGCCCAAGGTCGTCATCCTTGACGAACCGACCATCGGCCTCGACCCGCACCAAATTCTCGGCATCCGCGACCTCATCCGTTCACTGCGCGGCAAGATGGCGGTCTTAATCTCCAGCCACATCCTGCACGAAGTTGAGCAAGTTTGCGATAAGGTCGTGATTATCAATCGCGGTCGACTCGTCGCGCAGGGCCGCACGGAAGACCTCCGCCGCGAACTCCTCCCAGATTGCAGCTTCACCGTGACGACAAAGGCCGATGAAGCGACGCTCCTCGCCGCGTGCCTCCGCTGCGAGCCTAAGGCCACGCTCACGCCTCTCACGGCAACTACCAGCGACTGGAATACCTTCCGCGTCAGCCTTCCCGCGAACTCTCCCGCCCGGGATTCGCTCGCCGCCGGACTGGCCATCGCGGGTATCCCCCTCCGGGAAATCGCCGAAATCCGCTACGGACTCGAGGATATCTTCCTGGCCGCCACGCGCCGGACGCCGACGGAATCTCCCCGTTCCTGATGCGACACTTCCGCACATTACTAGCCCATGAACTGCGCACCGCGTTGCTTTCTTGGAACACTTGGGCGGCCGCGGCTTTATTCCTCGCGCTCATGGGGGGCATCCACTTCTTCGCCTTACTTGAAGGCAGCCGGATTGCCAGCGAACGGACCCCCGTCGAAGCAACGCTGTGGTTTTTCTGGCTTCCTTTGCTCTGCGTCCTTCCGCTGCTTACCATGAGAAGTTTTGCCGAGGAACGACGCTCGGGCACCCTCTCGGCGTTGCTGACAACGCCCGCGAGCACCGCTGCCGTCGTCTGGTCGAAGTTCCTCTCTGCGTGGGCGGTCTGGGTGACCTTCTGGCTGCTCTTCACGCTTTTTCCGCTCCTCGTCCAACAACGCTTAGGCACTCCCGGCGAAACCCGCCTGAGCGATCCCTCCGTGCTGTGGGGCGGGCTCTGCTTCATCGCCGTGAGTGGCCTGCTGCACGTCGCCATCGGGATTCTCTGTAGCTGCGTGACACGTTCCTCCGCCTTGGCGGCGCTGCTCGCCTTCATCAGCCTGCTGGCGCTGACCGCCGCGGGCGGCGCGATGGAATCATTGCCGATTGAAAGCTGGACGTGGCTCAGCTGGTTGCACGAGCCGGCCGCCCATCTCCGCACCTTCGCACACCTGCAAGATTTCGCCGCCGGCATCCTCGATTCACGACCCATCGTACTCTACGGCACGGGCACCCTGCTCTGCCTGGGCCTAGCCGTGCTTGCCGTGGAGGGACAAGAATAACATGGCACCTATCCGCGATGACTTCGGCGCCGTGCGCCCTATCCGCCGGCTGAATCGCCTCACCCAGGCCTTGCTCGCCATTGGCCTCGCCGTACTCGTGAACTTCCTCGCTTCCTTGCCGGAGTTCCGCCTACGCCACGATCTTACCTCCGACCGACGCCACTCCCTTGCCGCCGAGTCGGCCGACACCGTGAAGGCCGCCGGCCACCGCAGCCCCATCGGGCAGGGCCGCAACAAAGGTTGGGTTAAAGCTGTCGTGCTGACAACGGACGGCTCAGACCCCGCACAGGCGGTGCGCAATCGTCTATACCGACTGCTCGATGCCTATGTCGTCGAATCGAGCCGCGCCGGCCCCGCTTGGTTCTCTATCGAAACCGTCGGCGGTGGTCGCAATGCCCCGTTGCTTTCCGAAATCGCCGCCCGCCACGGCCCACCCGACGCCAACATCGCCCTCATCCTGACTTGTGGATCACGGGCTAAATATCTCACCTACCGCGAGCTCGTCACCAGCAAGGGTGGCTTCCGTGGGGAAGAAGCGGTCACCTCCGCGCTGATTGAGGTGACGGAAGATAAGCCGGCCATCTGCTACGTCACCCGTGGGCACGGTGAACTGGGCGTCGAGGATGCTTCGCCCGCTCGCGGTATGTCGCTCTTCTCCCGCCAACTCCGGAGCCGTAATTTCGAAGTTAAGCAACTTGACCTCAGCACCACCACGGAGATTCCTCGCGACGCTGCGATGGTGCTCATCGCCGGACCGATGACTCCGTTTTCGGCACAGGAAAACGCCCGCCTCCGGAACTACCTTTACGAACGTAACGGCCGAGTCTTGGCGCTCCTCGATCCCGGCCGTGAACACGGCCTAGAACCGACGCTCACGGAGTGGGCTATTTTCACACCGGACTCGGAACTGCAAGAGCCAGACCCCGCCCGCCGGGCGACCGATGGTGACATCGTGCTCAAGCGCCTAGAAGAAAAGCCGCACCCCCTCACCAAGGTCCTCAAGGATCAAGACCTCCCGTTGGTCGCCGGGCGGATTCGCCCAGCCAAATTCGACGAAGGCAGCGCCCCGGATAGCACCTTGGGCGTCTGGCAGCTCGTCTTTTCTTCCGACGGGGCCTGGGGGCAAAGCGACATGACCCGCCGCCCAGCCAAATTCGACCCGAACCGAGATCAAGCCGGCCCGGTGTGCGTCGCCACCGCCGCGGAACGAGCCACGGGCATCCGGAAAGGCATCGGTGGCGGTGGCGGGCGCTTAGTCGTCGTCGGCACCTCGGAGATTGCCGCCAACCTGCGCCTCAACCGAGCAGGTAATCGTGCCTTCATGACGCAATGTGCCGCTTGGCTCTCGGATCGCGATCGGGCGATTTCCCTGCCCACGAAGACCGAAGGCGAATTTCAACTTAATGCGACGGCCGCTGATCTGTGGGCACTCGCCATCCGCTTCATCTGTATTCCGCTCGGGGTACTTGCACTCGGGCTTGCGGTTTCCGTGTGGCGACGCAGAAGTTAAGCCCTCATGCGGATCTCCCGCACCACTGTCGTATTGCTGGTCGCCAACCTGATTGCCTTCGCACTCGTGTGGAAGGCCACCTATAGCCACCAACCGATAGCCTCAAGCCAGGCCCAGCTCTTCCCCGCTGAGCCCGTAAAAGTGACTATCGTAGATGGAGCGGAGCGCTTAGTACTCGAGAAACGCAATTCCTTCTGGCGCGTGTCGGAACCATTTGAATGGCCCGCCAACATCTGGTCCGTCCAACGATTACTTGATGAGCTTCGTTTCATCAGCGCCGACAACGGCTTTGCCGCCAGCGAGGTCAAAGCTAACGGCTCCAGCCTGGAAGCCTACGGACTCGCCGCCCCCAAGTTCACCTTGCGCGTCGCCGGCGAAAACGGCCAAGCCGTCGAAGTGAAAGTCGGGGTCCAGCCTTCCACCCGTCATCACTTCCTGCTCGCCGATGGCGGACAGCGCATCATCCCACTCCCCGAGGCCATGGCGGCCGCCCTCACCTCCAAGGCCGAGAGTTATCGCGTCGATAAGATCTTCGAGATTGCGGACTTTGAAACGCGCACCGTTTCTGTCCGCCAAAAAAATGGCGACGGAGAAAGCGTGACCGCGCTGACGAACGAGGCTCGCCCGAGACCTGGCCGCAAAACGCAATTACCTGAGTGGCGCTTTGAATCTCCCTATGACGCCCTGGCTGACGCGGACACGGCCACCAAAGTTATCGCTGAGCTGACCAACCTTCGTGCGAGTAAATTCGTCACCGTCACTGATGAGGCTTCCGGACTTTCTGCCCCAACACTCCGCATCGCCCTCGAAGGTAATTCCCGACGGCAAGTTTTGCTGATCGGAAAAGCCCTCGTCGGCCAGCCCAACCTCCGCTGCGCCAAACTCGAAGAGAACGCTTCGATATTTCTCGTTGAAGCCCATCTTCTGCGCGATTGGTTTCGCATTCGGGAAGCGCTCGCCGCTTCCCATCCAGCCGACTTCGATCCGGCCTTAGTGACTGGCTTCACCGTCGCCGTCTCCGGCCGCTCCATCACGCTGCACCGGCTGGATGGCACCAGTGGAGAAGCGCGCTGGGAAATCCCCGTCGCCCCCGGCACCACGGCGACCAAGCGCCGGGAAGCCGACACGCGCCTCGTCACCCGCTTCCTTGATGCCGTGTCTAAGTTAAGTGCAACCCGACGTAAGACCGCCGATGGCGACAGCGTCCCGGCCGTCCTTAATCAATCGAACCCCGGGACGACCTCACTGCAATCGCTCGAATTGGAATTCGGGGCCGAACGAATTCTCCTCACCTTTTCAGACGACCCTGAGAAAGGCTCTGGCACGCGGGTCGTTCACGCGAAGGGATCGCCGCTCGCCGCCATCTGCGACACGTCACTCCTGAACGGCGGCCATCAGAACGTCGACCCGCAAGCCTGGCGCAAACGCACGGTCGCCGAGCTTTCGCAAGGAGCCAAGGTCAGCGGGCTGCGACTGATCTCACACCCAGACGGCAAGGTGCTCGGGGAAGCTCGCCTTGGCCCAGATGGCAGTTGGGCCGGCTCGGGTAGACTAGACCCCGCCAATGCTAGGCGCGTGGCCGTCGGCCTCGCTGATGTGAAAGCCGCTGAATTTCCAGGGCGAGACGTTGGTTCGGGCGGATGGAAATTCGCCCTCCGCGTGACCGATCAAGCCGCGACCGGCGGGGCGGCCGCCAGTGAGACCTTTCGGACTTATCTTTGCTCCGCACCCTTTAATAAACGCTCGGTACTCCTGCGCGATGAAGGCGATGATGATGAATTCATCCTCGAGACTGGGTTGGCCGAAATTCTGATTCCGCTCTTAACCGAAGCCGGCCGATGAAGGTGCCGCCAGCCAGTTCTCCCTTTCGCAAATTCCTGCGAGGGCTTACGAACACCTGCTTATTTCTCCTCCTGCCCGTCCAGCTCGCCCTCTGGTGGGTTGCCACGCTCGACCACGCGGTACAGATGCCCGACTTCGCAGTCGACATGATCATCCAACGCCTCGCTGGGGAAGGGATTCGGTTACAAGCCCGCAACCTCTGGATTCTTCCGGATCTAACGGTGGCCGGCGATGATTTGACGGTGGGCCTTGAAGGATTGACCGGAGAAGTCTTCACCGCCTCCCGCCTGGAGCTCGCGCTTAACTCCGGCCAGCTGATGGTCGGAAAAATCGAACCCACGCGAGTCCGCCTCAACGGCGGGCAACTCTGGTGCCCGGCCTCCATCGCCCAAAACGGCCAGCGCCGTGCCCTCACGGAAGCTGTCGTCGCTGACGTTACCCAAGAGGGACGCTGGATCATCATCCGATCTTTCCAAGTTCGAGCCGGAAAATTAACGCTCAATGCCGAGGGCGAGCTACCGGTGTCCCTCTTGAGATTGGCAGATGAATCTCGCCGTTCGGAAAAACCTGTCCCGCTCGCTCATCTAGTATCGCGGTTCTTATCTCAGGCCGAACAGATTTTGGGCACAGCCGAGCGCTCAGGCGGGGCAACCCTCGCGCTGCGATGCGCGGGTAATGCTGACGGCGGCGCTGACCTCAACGCCCATGCCCTCTTTGGTAATGACTGGGCGGATAAAGGATTGGGCCTCGTCCAGGTCCGCTCGTTAGAGCTCCGCGGCGACCTCCGCCTTTCGCGCCTAGGGCGTTTAACCTCTTGGCACGCACATGGCTCCGCCGACGAGATTTCGTGGCAAGGTAAGAGCGCGAAACAAGTCCAGCTCACCGCCCGCGGGGGCGAGCCACTCAATCCAATCCAACTCACGGCGAGCATTGCGCATCTCCGTTTCGAGAGCTTCCCGCCCGCTCAATTGCTCGTCAGCGCTCAGCCCATTGGCAAAGGAGCTTGGCAGGTGGAATTTGGCGTCCGCACTCCGCACTCCTTTGCGAAAGGGAGCTACCAACGGACCGGCGCGGGCGAAAACATCTTTCGCGTGAATCATGCCCGGATTTTCGCGGAGGAAGTGACCTCTATTCCCGCCATCGCGGCGGTGATGAAGCCGGCCCATCTTGGCGTCAACGGCGACCTCCTGCTCCGCGATGCCCAAGCGCACTTCAATGCCCAGGGAGATTTCCTCAGCGCCACAGGTGAGGCCGCCTGCTCGGGCTTCAGCGGGTTTGGTCTATCCGCTGCCATCATTTCGCCCGCGCGCGCCCTGCCGCTGCGGACTCAGTTTGATTTCGACCCTCGGCGCACCCTCGCGCCACTCCGGCTTCGCGACCTACGGCTGGCCTCTATCACCGGTGAAGCCGATTGTTCGCTGGCTCCAGGCGGGGCATTCATGCTCCATCTCAACGGCGAACTCCAGCCCCAGTCGCTCGACCGTGTCCTGGATGGCTGGTGGGTTTCGCTGTGGCGAATACTCGAGCCCAAACAGAGGCCTTATGCCTTCATCGATGTCGATAGCCACTGGGGGTCACCCAAGGGGGACGTCCGCGGTCGGGTATTGCTGAATGATTTCACCTTCATGGGCGCACCTTTCCGCCACGTCGAAGTCGGCGTCGATGCCGACGATCATCGGACCCTGATCGCCCTCCATCATCTCGCCGGCGGCAACACGGAGGGCGATGGATTTGTCGACGGTTTGGCCTCATGGGATTGGTCGAAGCCCCTCGCCTTCGCGGGACCCGTCGTGAAGCTGACCGGCAATATACAACCATGGGTGGCCGCGCGTTGTGCCAGCAAAGAGCTGGGCGAAACGTTGCGTGGTCTCGAATTACCTCCAGACCACCGCCTCAACGTCCTCGTGCAACCAGGACCCAGCGGGCCCTCCGTGAATGCGGAAATTTCCTGCGCCGGCGTATTCCGGGCTTGGGGAATCCATGGTCGCGACCTTCAACTCACCACCTCAAGCCAAGCAAACGGGATGGCGGTCGACGCCAAACTTGG
>CAIKRN010000007.1 GCA_903829855.1 uncultured Opitutia bacterium | reverse complement strand
CAAGACCTGGACCATCGATTCCGCGGCCGCACTCTACAAAGGCCCTGCCTTCAAGGATTACTATGGTTTACGGGACATCGTGGCCTCGAAGTCCGACGCCTTTGCCCGAGGCTTCAGTGAAGCCCTCATTGAATACGCCCTCGGACGACCTGTCGGCTTTCGTGACCAACCCCTCATCGACTCAATGGTAGGGCAGGCTGAGCGCAAGGACCTCGCAGTCCGCGAATTCATCCACTCCCTCGTTGCGAGCCCTGAATTCCACACTAAATAACCCTTACCCCCATGAGCCTCCCCCAGACCCGCAGACACTTCCTGCGCTCCAGTAGCGCCCTTGTCGCCCTGCCCGTACTCGCTTCCTTAGGCTTCCAGCGCTTTGCCTCCGCCGCCCCAGCACCCACCCCGCCCAAGCGCCTCATCTTCCTCAGCTTCGGCTGGGGCATCACCACCGAGAGCTGGTTCCCCGACGTGAAGCAGCCAGGCAAGGATTACACCCTCCCGGCGGGGCTCGGACCGCTCGCCCGCCACAAGGCCGACTTCTCCGTCATCCAGGGCCTCTGGAATAAATATTCCAACGAAGGCCACGCCGGCAGCACGTACTGGCTCACGGGCGCTAACCGCTACGCCGAGCCCGGCCAGACCACACACAATAGCATCTCGGCCGACCAGGTAGCCGCCGCCCAAATCGGACTCGCAACCCGCTTCTCCTCCCTACAGCTGAACGGCGGCGAGAACGCCGAAGCTTCCGGCCACGGCCCCGGCCTGTCGATGGCTTGGAACGCGTCCGGCAAGCCCATCGGCGGCGAGAACGGACCGGTCGCGGCCTATCACCGTCTCTTTGCGAAGGACAATACACCCATCGCCCAACAGAAGGCCATGCTCGCCCAACGCCGCAGCGTACTGGACACCGTCGTCGAGAACGCCCGCGACCTACGTCGCGACCTCTCCAAGAATGATGCCGCCAAACTCGATGAATATTTCCAGGGTATCCGCGAGATTGAAGTCCGCCTGAGTAAGGACGAGCAGTGGCTCGGCGTCCCTCAGCCCAAGACCGACCTCCCCGAACCTCAACCTGGCCTCGCCGGACGCGAAGAGATTAAGATCATGTACGATATCATGATCGCCGCGATGCGCACCGACAGCACGCGCGTGATGACCTACCGCCAGCCGGTCAGCACCCTCCTCACTAGTATCGGCGTGAAAGTCGCGCCGCACGACATGAGCCACTACCACTCCACACTGGGCGACAAACTCGATGCATCCCAGCGACGCGACCTCGCGCAGAGCGAACTCCTCGCTGGCTTCATCGATAAGCTGAAGTCCACCAAGGAGTCCGACGGTAGCTGTCTCTTCGACCATATCGCCCTGGCTTACGGCAGCAACCTCCGCACCGAGCATAACCTCGACAACTGCCCCACCCTCGTGACCGGCCGCGGCGCCGGCATGAAGCTGGGCCACAACATCATCGCCCCGAAGGACACCCCGCTTTGTAACGCCTGGCTGGCGATGCTCCGCGGCGTCGGCGTGAAGGCCGAACGCCATGGCGACAGCTCAGGCGAGCTGACCCAGATGGTGGCTTGATTGGCTTGTATGATAAAGTTCGTTGTCGCCGCACTCCTGCTCGCCCCATTCGCCGCCCTCCTCGCGGCCGATCAGCCGAGTGCGGTCCAATTCACGGAGAACTTCTCTGATGCGGCGGCGGTCAAACGGGACTGGCGTGGCCTCGATAAGACACTGACGGACGGTGATCCGTCCAAGCGCTTCTGGAGTATTGATGACGGCGCGCTCCGCGGACAAGCCTTCGGCGATATCCACCCCTCTGGCATCTTCCACAAGATCAGCGGCAAGGACGTCCGCCTGAGCCTACGCTTCAAGATGCAAGTGGGCACGCTCGTCGCCATTTGCTTCAACGGCGACAATCCAGTCATCGAGATTAAAAACTTCCACCTCGCGGGCTTCCACATCCTGACCGACAAGATCGTGGCTTGGGACGAAACAAACCTTTTCCCGAAAGGCTCACCGGAGGCCGCCGAACTGAAGAAGAAAGGCGAACCCAACCGCAAGTTCATCTGGGCCAAGCGCGAGAAAGTCACCCTCGCCCCCGACGTCTGGCATGACCTTGTCGCGGAGATGCACGGCAAGGAGATTCTCGGCTTCATCGACGGTAAGCAGGTCATCACCTACACGACCAATGCTGGCGATGAGCCCAAACTGACCGTGCAACTTTCCATCGGCGGCCAAAAAGGCAAAGACCTAGCGGGGTGGTTCGACGACGTAAAAGTCGAGACCTTGGCCGCGAAGTAAGACCCTCTCTCAACCTCACATAATTTTAAAATCTTTTACCAAAATAACTATGCGATACTCCCTGTGCCTCCTCAGCACCCTCCTCACCCTGCAAACCGAAGTCCGCGCGCAAGTGCCGGACACCTACGGGCTTGATAAAGCCCAGGCCGGCGTCGCCAAGCTGACCGTGGCCGAAGGCCTCACGGTTTCGCTCTTCGCGGCTGAACCGATGGTCCAGAACCCCACGAACATGGACATCGACGCTCGCGGGCGCGTCTGGATCACCGAGGCCGCCAATTATCGTAAATGGGCCAATCCGCCCATCCGCCCTGAAGGCGACCGCATTATGGTGCTCGAAGACACCCTCGGTAAAGGCGTCGCCGATAAGGCCACCGTCTACTACCAGGATCCGAGCATCAATTCCGCCCTAGGCATCGCCGTACTCGGTAATGACGTCATCGTCTCCGTCTCCCCGTACGTCTTCCTGCTCCGCGACACGGTCGGCGACGGCGTGGCCCACAAGCGCTACATTCTCCTCAGTGGCACCGGCGGTAAACAGCATGACCACTCGACGCACGCCTTCGTCCACGGCACTGACGGTAAACTTTACTTCAACTTCGGCAACGCCAGTACGGAACTGAACCAGCCCATGGGCGGCATGGTGGAAGTGCCGCTGCACGGCGACAACCTCGACTCCTACGTCCGCGATCGTACGACGCACGTCAAAGACCTCGCCGGCAACACTATCAACGCCCAGCGCAAGCCCTACCAACAGGGGATGGCCTTCCGGGCCGATTACGCCGACGGCAAGCTGAGTAACTTCGAAGTGCTCGGGAATAATTTCCGTAACAACTACGAAGTGGTCTCCGATTCGCTGGGTAACATCTTCCAGAGCGACAACGACGACGACGGCAACCGCGGCGTACGCATCAACTTCATGATGGAGCACGGCAACTACGGTTACGCCGATGAAATGACCGGCTCGGGCTGGCAGACTAAGCGCGTCAATATCGAGTCCGAAATCCCTCGCCGCCATTGGCACCAGAACGACCCCGGCGTCGTCCCCAACCTCATTGTCACCGGCGCTGGCTCCCCCACGGGCATTCTCGTTAACGAAGGCACGGGCCTCGGTGCTCAGTTCCAGAATCAAATCATCCATTGCGATGCCGGACCCGGCGTCGTGCGCGCCTACCCGCTGACCAAGGACGGCGCTGGCTTCCGCGCAAGCATCACCAACATCCTGACCTCCAAGGATCCCTGGTTCCGCCCCGCCGATGTGGCGGTCCACCCGGACGGCTCGCTCTTTGTCGCCGATTGGTATGACGCCGGCGTCGGCGGCCACGCGATGGCCGACCATGACGTGAACTATCTCCGCGGACGTATTTACCGCGTCGCCAACAAGGGTGCCGCCCTAGTCGCCCCGAAGGTCAGCGAGCTCACGCTGGAAAGCGCCCTAGAGGCCCTCCAGTCCCCCAACAAGGCCACACAGTATAATGCCTACACCCATCTCGTGAAACTGGGCGATAGCGCCGTTCCTGCCCTGCAGGCCCTCGCTACCAAAGGCGATAACCGCATGCGTGCCCGCGCGCTGGCCATCTTGGTCCGCAACCCTACCGCCGCCGTCCCCGCCCTCCGTGCCGCGCTGACCGACAAGGACCCCGAACTCATCATCGCCGCCCTCCGCCTCGCCGCGATGCGTGGCGCCGCCCATCAGCTCGAAACCTCGCCCCTCGCGAATGAGCCCGGCTTGGTCAATAGCCTCATCAACCACGCCGACCCGCAGGTTCGACGTCAGTTGGCCATCTCGCTCTACCACTCCTCCCAAGGCACCGAAATCTGGGCCAAGCTCGCCGCTCAGCATGACGGCGTCGATCGCTGGAACCTCGAAGCCCTCGGCATCGGCGCCATCGGCAACGATGAAAAGTGCTTTGATGCCTGGATGTCCGAAGTGAAGGGTAATTGGAACACCGCTGGCGGACGCGATATCGTCTGGCGCCTCCGCACCCCGAAGGTCGCCCCGCTCCTCGCCCAACTGCTCATCGCCGATCCGAGCCAGCTTCGCTACCTTCGTTCGTTCGATTTCATTCCTGATTCGCCTGAGCGCGATGCCGCCCTGCTCCAACTGGCCAAAGCCAATCCGTCGCTCACCGTCCTCACGGAGTCACTCCAACGCCTCACCCGCACGGCGGCCAAGAACACTCCGGAGTTCAAAGCCATCGTCGAGGAGACCCTCGCCCGCTCGCAGGGTAAGCCCGCCTTCGTCGACCTGATCGGCGCCATGGGCGTCGGCAAGCATGCCGACGAACTCCTCCAGACGGCTTTTGCGCTGGGCTCCGCCCCCGAAGCACTGGATGCGATCAACCTCTTGCTCCGCGACAAGGGTACCACCGATAAAGTACGCGACGTGCTCCGCAAGGGTCAGCCCAGCGAAGCCAGTATGCTCATTGCGATGCTGGGTAACCTTGGCCAAACCTCAGCCAAGGAGATTCTCCGCGATGAAATCCTCCACGCCAAGACGCCCGAACGGAAGAGCGAAGCCATCCGTGCGCTCGCCAAGACCCAAGCCGGTGCCAGCCAACTCCTGACGCTCGCCAAGGAAGGCCACTTCCCGTCCGAACTACGCGGGGTCGCCGCCTCGGCTCTGACCCAAGTCCAATACGCCGCGCTGAAAAATGATATCGCCCGCGAATTCCCAACTCCAGGAAGCTTGGGCGGCAATCGCCTGCCCTCGATCCCCGAGTTGAGCAAGTTGCGGGGCGACGCCGCCCAAGGGAAAGTCGTCTTTGAACGGCCCGCAAGTTCCTGCACCCTTTGCCACCGCATCGGCAACCTCGGGGTGGATTTCGGCCCGGCGTTAAGTGGCATCGGTGCCAAGCTCCCCAAGGAAGCCATCTTCGACTCCATCATTAACCCCAATGCAGGCATTTCGATGGGCTTCGAGACCACAGAGCTCAGCCTCCGCGGCAACAACACCGCCATGGGCATCCTACGCAGCGAAACCGCCCAGGAAGTCGTCCTCGCCCTGCCCGGCGGCGCCCTGCAGAAATTCAGCACCGCCGACATCCAGCGACGCAACAAGCTCACGACCTCGATGATGCCTAGCGGCCTTAACCAGGCGCTGACGCAGCAGGACTTGGTGGACTTGGTCGAATACCTCTCGACGCAGAAGGCCGTTAAATAGTCTGACCTCCGTCGTCTCATGAAACCACGTCTCTTCGCGTTACTGCTGTGCCTAACGCTCGCCGTACTCGCCGCGGAACCCGCCGTCGCTGAACACTTCGCCCTCCCGGCGGTATCGGCAGAAAGCTCGCTCCCCGGCGAAGGAGCGCTCCGTCGTTACGATGGTTACGTGAAGCGGTGGAACACAATCCGCCCGCAGTGGGCGAAAGATGCGGCCAAGGATCAGGGGGCCATTGTCTTCTTTGGCGACTCCATTACTCAGGGCTGGGGCGTGGATTTTAAGAAATCCTTCGACGACCTTAAGCTAGCGAATCGTGGTATCGGGGGCGATACCACCCGCGGCATGCTTCTCCGCCTACAGGAAGACGTCGTCGCGGTGAACCCCAAAGCCGTGGTACTCCTCATGGGCACCAACGACATCGAAGTTGAAGTCCCCGTCGAAGCTATCGGCCGCAACTTCCAGAAGATTATCGCTGCCCTCAAGGCCCATGATCCGAAGATGCCCGTCATCGTCTGCCGCATCTTCCCAAGCTCGGCCACGAAGAAGCGTCCGAAAGAAACCATCGCAGCCGTGAATGCCCTCTTCGACGCCGCGGTGAAGAACGACCCCCAGTTCACGGTCCTAGATACCTACGCGTTATTCGCGAACCCCGAAGGCGACGCCATCCCCGCGCTCTTCCCCGACTTACTTCACCTCAACGGTGCAGGCTATGCCAAGTGGGCCTCGGCGCTACGCCCGATCTTCGCGACACTGGGATACCTCGACACCCAGGCCGAGGAATTCAAGCCCGACGCGGGCTTCGTGAGCCTCTTTAACGGCAAGGACCTCACCGGCTGGGGCTTCCGCCCCACCCCACCCCGCAAACCCGCCAAGAACCCGAAGCCGAACGCTCCGCTTTTCGTGGAAGTCAAAGCAGCGGAAAGCTTCGACGGGAAGACCGCTAGCTCCGACGGACGGTATCGGGCGATTAATGGCCGACTCGTAGTCACCACCCCCGCCGAAGGACGCCGCATCCAGGAATTGGATACCCTCCGCGACTTCCCGGAAGACTTCGTCCTTAAGCTGGAATTCCGCGCCACGCCCAACGCCGACAGCGGCGTCTACCTGCGCAAACCCCAGCTGCAGTGCCGCGACTACCTCGTCGCGGGGCCGTATAAAGACCTTAAGAAATACAAGGCCCAGGATTGGAACGAACTCATCGTCACCGTGAAAGACGGCATCGCCCACGCCGAATGCAATGGCGAGGTCCTCGAGGATGCGTTGAAAGTGCCCGCGACTGGCCCGATCGGCCTCGAAGGCGACCGCGGCCAGATGGAATACCGCCGCCTGCAGATTAAGACGCTCGCCAAGTAAAAGCCCTCAGCCAAAGGGGTCAGGCCGTACCCACGCATTGAGTGAACCTAAACCCGCCGATTTAAAGGGATTTCAGGTTCAGGTGCACCAAGGTACGGCCTGACCCCGTTGGATGAGTGGTTCTACGGATACACGCTCGCCCGCTAAGTCGGAATCCGACTCACTGCGGCGGATGACTGACTGGATTCACAGCCATACCCTGCTCCCGGACGACGGCTGGATGTTGCTCTTGGCGCTCTTCGGAGCGCTCTGCATCGGCCTTTCAAAATCCGGCCTCGCAGGCACGGCGACGCTCAACGTCGTGATCATGGCCAAGATTTTTGGTGCCAAGCCCTCCGTGGGGATCGTCCTGCCTATGTTAATCGTGGCCGACTTCATGGGCTTCCTGATCAACCGCAAGGGCGGCAGTTGGAAACAAATCCTGCCCATGGTGCCCGCCGCAGTCGTCGGCGTCATCATCGGCTGGTTCATGCTCGACCACGTCGACAACTCCACCGCTCGCATCGTCATCGGCTGGCTGATCCTGAGCCTACTCGCCTTCAACGTCGTGCTGAATCGACGCCGCGAGCAATTATTAGAACTCACCCGCCATCGCACCTTTACCTGGGGCATGGGCTTCGTCTCCGGGGTCTCCACGATGCTGGCCAACGCCGCCGGGCCGGTGATGACGGTCTACCTCCTCGCCCAACGACTCGAAAAGAAAGAGCACCTCGGCGTGTTTTGCCGCTTCTTCCTTTTCATTAACCTCTTCAAACTCCCCTTCAGCGGCAGCCTCGGACTTGTCACCGGACCGTCACTGATGACCAACGTGGTGCTGCTACCTGGGGTCATCGCCGGCATCCTCCTCGGCTGGCAGATTTTGAAGCGCATTCAGCAGAACGCCTTTGAGAACGTGCTGGCCTGGCTGACGGCCTTCGCGGCGGTCTGGCTCATTAAAGGCTGACCGCTTGACACCGCCCCACGCCGAAGTGGAAATAAGGGTCTTATGAAGACCCCTCTTCTCCTCCTCGCCGCCGCCCTCGCCCTGACCGGCTGCCAGACCACCCCCGCGCCGCGTAAGCTGGCCGTCGGTGCCAACCCCGAGAGCGTGACCCGTGGCTTCGATGGCGACCTTTTCGTAAGCATCATGGGCGCGAGCCGCAAAGCCGGCGATGGCGACGGCAAGATCGTCCGCGTGCACGGCGAAACCGTTACCGATTTCACCACGGGCCTCAATGACCCCAAGGGCACCGTCTTCGCCGGCGGCTTCATCATCACGGCGGATTTCGATACGGTCTGGAAGATCGACGCCCAGGGCCACAAATCCGTCCTCGCCGGTCCGAAGGATTTCCCGCTGGTTCCCGCCTTCCTCAATGATGTCGAAGTGGAACCCTCCGGCCAAAGCATCCTCGTGACCGACATGGGTGCCGTGACCAAGATGCGCGACGCCAACGGCAAGCTCTGGCCGATCAACAGTGCCGAGCACAAGGCCATCCCCGTCATCGCCCGCGTCTACCGCGTCACGCTCGACGGCAAGGTCACCGAAGTCATCGCCCCCACCGCCCGCATGCTCAATCCCAACGGTGTCGATGTCCTGAAGGACGGCCGCATCCGCATCGCCGAGTTCTTCACGGGCGACGTCCTCGAGTACAATAACGGCAAGTGGAAGACCATCGCCAAGGGACATCGTTCTGGCGACGGCCTCGTCCATGACTCCCAAGGACGCTTCTACATTTCGGAAGTCATGTTCGGCCGTGTCACCCGCTATGACGCCGACGGCTCGCACCCGACCCTCCTCTCGGAAGGCCTAAACCTGCAGTCGGCCGCCGATATCTATGTCGACGAAGCCCATGGCCAGCTGATCATCCCGGACAGCAAGGCCGGCCAACTTGTCTTCATCGGGCTGTAATGGCCTTAGGGGTGGGGGCAGGGGTAGGAATCTCATCCTGATATTTTCCTTTTCCGCTGCCTAACTCGCATAAGCCTACCCCGCCCACATCTTTACCATGCGTAAACACCTTACCCTCTTCCTCCTCGCCCTCGCCGTCGACGCGCGGGCGGTCGACGCTATCCCGGCTTTTAGTCAGGATTCTCGGATTCTCTTCCAAGGTGATTCCATCACGGATGGTAATCGCGGCCGCTCGCTCGACCCCAACCACATCCTCGGCCACGGCTACGCCTTCATTACCGCTGCCCGCCATGGCGCCGCCTTTCCGGAACGGAAACTCGACTTCTTTAATCGCGGCGTGAGCGGCAATACCGTGCTCGACCTCGATAAGCGCTGGGCCAAGGACACGCTCGCCCTGAAGCCTGACCTGCTTTCCGTGATGATCGGGGTGAATGATAACGGCAAAGGCGTCCCGCTCGAAACCTACGAGGCGACCTACGATAAGATCCTCACCGACGCCCGGGCCCAGAACCCGAAGCTCAAACTTGTGCTCATGGAACCCTTCGTCCGCCACCCAGGTAAGCCCGTGCCGGAAGGCATCGTCGCCCGTCAGGCCATCGTGGCGAAACTCGCCCAGAAGCATGACGCCGCCCTCGTTCAGCTCCAGAAACTCTTCGATGACGCTGCGACCAAGACTGCCGATGACTACTGGGTCTGGGACAGCGTCCACCCCACCTACCGCGGCCACCAACTCATGGCCGATGAGTGGGAGCGCGTGGTCCGGGCGACCTGGAAATAAACGAGCGGAATTAAAGCCCCCAGCCGCAAGGTCTGGCTGGCTTCCGACCGTTCAGGTCTCATCCTGCGGAGGTCCGACATGCCCCTGCGTCGCCTCACCCTCCTACCCTTTCTCGCCACGCTGGCTTTTGGCGCGGCGCCCGAAGCACGCATCGACGAGAAGCACCGTGCATTCTTCAAAGAATACTGCGTCGAGTGCCATAATGCGGATAAGCAAAAAGGGAAACTCCGGCTGGACGATATCGCCCTAAACCTGAACACCGTCCAGCTCGCGGACCGCTGGCAGAAGATTCTCAATCAGGTCAACTCCGGCGAGATGCCGCCCGATGACTCCAAACAGCCACCCCCGGTCGCGAAAGCGGACTTCCTCGAGATGCTTTCGGGCACGCTCGTCACCGCCCGTAAGACCATCGGTGACGCCCACGGTCAGGTGACCATGCGTCGACTGAATCGCCGAGAATATAAAAATACCCTGCGCGACCTCCTCGGGGTGGACATGGGGGTCAACGAGCTCCCCGCCGATGGGGGCGCCGGGGCTTTCGACACCGT
>CAIKRN010000006.1 GCA_903829855.1 uncultured Opitutia bacterium | reverse complement strand
GGGTGCGGGTGAGCCGGTGGCCGTACCAATCAAGGTCGCCGCGGCGCCAGTAACCGTGGCCACACCTTCTTTTTCGGTGAGCGCACCGGCGGCCTCCGCCGTCGCGGCCTCGAGCTCAGGTCAGACGCCGGCAGCTGTTTTCGTTCCGCAGGCGGAGGTATACGTGCCGCCCACTTTTGAACTGCGCCAAGAGCCGGTCTATCCGGCCCGCGCGCGCCGAGCTGGCACGGAAGGCCAGGTCGTGGTGAAGGTCATGCTTTCAGAGTCTGGGGAAATCAAACAGGTCGAACTCCTCAGCGGTTCCGGCAGTCGGTTGCTCGATGAGGCGGCGTTGGCCGCCGCGCGAGCCTCCCGCTTCACGCACGCGGAGCGCCATGGTCGCCCCGTGGCTTCCGAAGCGGTCGCGACGTATCGCTTCGAGCTGCGCTAATTTACTTCGCGGCGACGTCGCGCTCCCAGGCTTTCACCCAGTCGACTTCGAAGGTATTTTTCGATTTCTCCTTCGGGCCGTAGCCGCCCTTAGGCCTTTCGCCGTTCCATGATTTGGCGGTAGATTCGCTGGTCAGGAGCAGATACTCGGGGGCTTTGGAGCCGGGGCACTTCTTGTCGGTGGCGACGACTTTCCCGTCAAAAGAGAAGCGGTAACCGGCATCATCCCACTCGACGCCGTAGACATGCCAAGATTTCCCAGCGACGGTCGTGAACCGCTGGTTGCTCTCCTTGTGGGTTGCGGGATTTTCATACCCGCCCCAATGCAGGGCATACTGGTAGGTGCCCTTCATGACGCCAGTGGTCTCCAGAATATCAATTTCCACGCCAGCCGTCGCGGCCGCGGTTGGCCCGCCTTGGCCGTAGGTCTCGGATTGAGCCCAGAAGGCCGACTGCGTGCCTGGGGCGACGGCGAAGCGGCAGCGTGCCTCCGTCTTGCCTTGGGTGATCGCGAACTTCTTTCGCGTCGTCACGAAGCCGCAGTAAGTGGTGCCATCGGTGTCGGTCCAGGTCGTGATAGTCAGTTGCCCGTTCTTGACGTCCACGGATTTTTCCGAGTTCACGGCGTCTTTGCGCTTACCGGTTTCGATATTCCAAATCTTTTCGTTTAAAGCGGTGCCCTCGAAGTTTTCCTCGAGGACTAATTTGAACTTCGTCTCGGCGGCGAGGCCGGCCGAGCTGAGTAATAAGCAGAGGAGGGTACGCATCTTATTTAATGAGAATAAAGCGCGGGTCGGAACCAGTGAGTAGGGCCGCGAGGCGCGTCCAGTCGCCGTCGTTCAGCCCGCGATCCATCATGAGCGAAGTGTCCGCCAGTCCGCCACCAGGGGCACAGCGCACAGACCACAGTGGCCGGCTGCTGGTTGGGAGCATCGCGAAACGGATATCGCCGACGGTGATTGCACCGGGCACGACAGCGTAGCTATTCCAGCCGCCCGTGAAGCGAGAGAAATCAGCAATCACATGGGCCCCTTCGGAGTAGGGTGGCGGATTGCCAGCGGAAGTCGCCGACCAGGCCGCGCGGCTTTCGCCGACCACGAGTCGCGTTGAAGTGAACGGCACATTGCGGAGCGCGGCAACCTGCCAGCGGCCGTCGTTTAGCCAGACGGCCCGCCACACGATGAGATTAGAGATGGTCGGCTTCAGGGCCAGTCGCTCCGGCTCGATATTTTTCTGGGCAAGCCACGTGCGGAGGCTGCGTTCGGCCCGAGCGTGTTGCCAGAGGCCGAGTGAGGCGTAGGCGGTGAACCAGACGAGGCCGTAAATGGCGAGGCGGGCGGAATGTTTGCGCCAGGCTATGATGGCGAGCACGAGTAAGGGCAGGGTGGCCAGCAGGTCGATGATCGGTAGGCAATCCCACGCGTAGCGTGCTTCGGTGAACGGCCAGAGTAGCATAGTCCCGTAGCTCGTGCAGCCGTCGCAAAGCAGGTGCGTCAGTGTACCGACGAGACCCGGAAGGAATAGAGACCTCCAGCCGCCGTTATGCGTTCGCCGGAAGAGCCAGGCGGAAATCCAAGCACTGAGCAGGGCCCAGACGGGCATGAAGACGAAGCTATGCGTGAAGTGGCGGTGCCACCGAAAAGATACCAACGGATCGTCGGCCGAGCGGATGAAGACGTCCAAGTCCGGGGCCTCGGCGGCCAGCAAGGCGGTCAGCGCCGCCGCGGAAATCGAACCGCCGCGGCGGCGTACGACGATGCCGGCGGCGATGCCCAGGGCGGCGTGGGTGACGTTATCCATGGACCCAGCCTAGGCCTCCATGGGCAGGGGGGAAGGCGGACTTTCTTATTTTTAAGGCCCGCCCATCTTAAAAGGCTGGAACTTAAGGGGGCTGCCTCCGTCTAATCACTCACCCCCATGAGACTGTTTCTTGCCGCCCTCGCGCTCTGCTTTTACGCCACTGGCTCCGCCGCCGAGAATGATTACCCGCTCATTGAGGCCAAGGAGTGTCGCCCGCGCGGCGGCCTGCCGAACTTCCTGCTTAAGGCTCAGAATACAGGTTCAGAGCTGAAGGTCGGCTACTTGGGCGGGTCTATCACTGCACAGGCTGGCTGGCGGATCCAGTCGCTCGCCCATTTCAAGAAGGCCTACCCGCAATCCAAGTTCACGGAAATCAATGCAGCTATCGGCGGCACGGGTTCGGACTTGGGCGTTTTCCGTCTGCAGCAGGACGTGCTATCTCAGAAGCCGGATCTTCTCTTCGTTGAGTTCGCGGTGAACGACGGTGGCACCGATCCGCAGCGCATCATCCGTTGTATGGAAGGCATCGTGCGTCAGACCTGGAAATCTAACCCGAAGTGCGACATCTGTTTCGTCTACACCCTAACCGAGTTCCTTTCCCCGGCGATGTTGGAGGGCAAGCTACAGCGCTCGGCCAGTGCGATGGAGAAGGTCGCCGATCATTACGGCATCCCGACGATCACCCTCGGCATGGAAGTCGCGAAGCTAGCCAAGGCAGGCAAACTGCTCTGGAAGGCGCCTTTGCCTAAGACCGACGAGCAGAAGCAAGCCGTCGGCGACAAGGTAGTCTTCGCGAACGATGGGGTGCATCCGTATGAAGCCACCGGCCATAAACTTTACACCGAAGCCATCGTGCGCTCCTTGCCGGCGCTCGCCATTGCCTACAACGCACCCCTGACGCATGTCTTCAATCTCTCGCTGGATCCATTGAATTATGAACGCGCGACGCTCGCCCCGATCACGTCCGCTAAACTTTCCGATGGGTTGGTGCCCGTCGACATGAAGTCCGATGCTTTCGCCAAGGGCTGGGCCAACCGGCTTCCCGCCATGGTTAAACTCACCCAGCCTGGCCAAAGCATTGAATTTAAATTCAAGGGCACCCACTGTGCTGTGTATGACGTCGTTGGCCCGGCGGGCGGGCAAGTGGCCGTCACCCTGGACGGTAAGGCGCCGAAGAAAGTGCAGCGGATTGACGCCTATTGCACTTATGCGCGCCTGAGCACTTTCACCATTGGCACGGACCTGCCAGAAGGCGTCCACACCGTGCGCCTCGAGCTGCTGGCTGACCCAATCGACAAGGCCGCCGTCCTCGCGAAGAACAAGAACGCCATCGATAAGCCCGAGCGTTATGCCCCGTTGAACTTTTTCCCCGGCGGCCTCCTGATCCTGGGCGAACTCGTCCCTTAAAAGCCCCCGTTTAGACGCCCAGCCTTGACCGCCCCCGCCCGCCTGCCAAAAGTCCCTCTCTCCCCAATCCCCCACACACCTATGCGTTTCGGCCTTAACACCTTCCTCTATGCCTCGCCGTTTACCAACGACAGCGTGCATCTCTTCAAGAAGCTCAAGAATTGGGGCTTCCAGACAGTCGAGATCCCGATCGAGGATCCTTCCCACACCGACCCGAAGGTGCTGAAGGCCGCCGCCGCCAAGGCGGGCATCGCCATCGGTTCGATTTGTGCCTGCATGGGCCCTGGTCGCGATCTTCGCGGCAGCGCTCAGGACCAAGCCGCTGGCAGCAAATACATCATGGCACTGATCGACCAGGCTGCCATCGCCGGCTGCCCTCGCATCATCGGCCCCCTCTACTCCGTCGTCGGCCTGATTGGTGCCCATGACGACAAGACCAAGGCGAAGCATTTCAAGATGGTCGTCAAGAACCTCAAGGTCATCGGTAAATACGCTCAGAAGAAGGGCATCGAGCTCGACATCGAGCCGCTGAACCGCTTCGAGACCGACTTCCTCAATACCTGCGATCAGGGCCTACGCCTCGTGAAGGCCATCAACCTGCCCAACGTGAAGCTCCACCTCGACACGTTCCACATGAACATCGAGGAAAAGAACCAGGCCGCCGCCATTATCAAGTGCGGCAAGCACCTCGGACATTTCCATGCCTGTGGCACCGATCGCGGCACCCCCGGCAATGACTCCCTTGATTGGAAGCCGATTGTCGGCGCCCTCAAGAAGATCGGCTACCAGAAGGACGTCGTCATCGAATCCTTTACCACCGACGTTAAGGTGATCGCCCGTGCGGCCGCCATCTGGCGTGCCATGGAGCCACACCGTGACGATATCGCCGTCAAGGGCCTCAAGAACCTGAACCGTTTCTTCGGCAAGCAGAAGTAAGCCTTTACCCCAACAAAACATGAAGCTCCTGACCCCCCTCCTCGCCCTCGCCGCGCTTTGCGCGACGGTTTCCGCTGAGGATAAGAACCTGTTTAACGGCAAAGACCTGACCGGCTGGAAGGGCCTTGATTATTGGTCCGTGAAGGACGGTTTCATTACCGGACAGACGACCAAGGAGCACCCGGCCAAGGGTAACACCTTCCTTGTTTGGGAAGGCGAAGTCGCCGATTTCGAGATGACCTTCCAGTACCGTATCATGGATGTGAACGGCAAGGGCGAAGGCTTCGGTAATTCTGGCGTCCAATATCGTAGCAAGGTCGTCGACGAAGTGAAATTCGTGGTCGGCGGCTACCAGGCTGACTTCGAATGCGGTAAGACCTACTCGGGCATCTTATATGAAGAACGTGGTCGCGGCATTCTCGCCAAGCGCGGCGAGAAGGTCGTCATCCATGAAGGCGCCGCACCCAACAAGCCGAAGATCGAAGTCACGGGCTCGCTCGGCAAATCCGAGGATATTCAGGCGAAGATTAAGCAGGCTGACTGGAATGAATACCGTATCGTCGCTAAGGGCGGCCACCTCCAGCACTTCATCAATGGCATGCAGACTGTTGATGTCACCGATGAGACCGCGATTGGCGCCAAGAAAGGCGTCTTGGCTCTCCAGCTCCACGCCGGCCCTCCGATGATGGTACAGTTCAAGGATCTCGTCCTCAAGGAGGCTAAATAACCCTCCTATGAAGAAATCATTCCTCAGCCTCCTCTTGCTCTCTGCGGCGTTCCTGTCGGCCGCCGATAAAAAGAACGTCCTCCTCATCGCCGGCCGTCCGAGCCATGGTCCGGGCGAGCACGAGCATAATGCCGGTATCCAGTTGCTCGCCGCTGGCCTGAAGCAAAGTGCGTCGGACCTCGTGAATGTCGATGTTTCCTTGGGCGGCCAGTGGCCGTCCGATGAGCGCATTGCTAAGGCCGATACCATCGTGATTTATTCCGATGGCGGTGGCGGACACCCGGCGATTGCTCACCTCGATCAGCTGGCCAAGAAGATGGAAGCCGGTTGCGGCTTCGTCTGTCTCCATTACGCCGTCGAGCCCGCCTATGAGCGTGCCGGCTGGTTGAGCGTCGATGGTAAGCCCGTCAGCCCAGCGCCTCCTGGTCGTTCCTCGACCGGCAAGGGAGCCAAGGAGTTCAAGGATTGGCTCGGGGGCTACTTCGAACAGCACCTCTCGGTGAACCCGACCTGGGTCGCAGACTTCAAGTCCTTGCCCGACCATCCGGCGAGCCGTGGCGTTAAGCCCTATTCATCCAAGGATGAATGGTACTTCAACATGCGCTTCCGTGATAACATGGAAGGTGTGACTCCAATCCTGCAGGCGCTCGCTCCTGCCGAGACCATGAACCGCGGTGAAGGACCTCACGCTGGTAACCCAGAAGTACGCAAGTCCGTGCTCGAAGACAAGAATCCGCAAGTTGTCGCCTGGGCTGTTTCGCGTAAGGATGGCGGCCGCGGCTTCGGTTTCACCGGTGGCCATTACCACGCTGGTTGGTCGATCGACAGCCAACGCACGCTGGTGTTAAACGCGATTGTCTGGACCGCGAAGGCGGAAGTGCCGGCCAATGGTGTCGCCACCAAGTTTTCGGAAGAAGAACTCAAGGCCAACCTTGACCCGAAGGGCGCGCGTAAGCCCCCGGTGAAGAAGTAAGCGACCCCTTGGTTGCCTAGATCAGGCCGGAGGTTCGCCTCCGGCCTTTTTCATGTCCGGAAAAGAAGCGGGTGAGTTGACCTGCCCGCCGCTCCGTCAACCTTAGGCGGATGTCTAAGCATATCGCACTGATTGGCGGCACTTCCGGTATCAGCCGCGCGACCATCGCCCAGCTTCAGGCGGAAGGCCATCAGGTGCATGCGGCGTGCCGCTCGCCTGAGAAACTCGCCGATCTCGGCATTGTTGCGCAACCTTTCGATGCGAGCGCGCCAGGTCCTTTGGTTTGGCCAGAACGCCTAGATGGCTTCGTTTATTTTCCCGGAACGATCTCCCTTCGCCCCTTCCATCGATTGACCGCCGAGGATTTCCAGCGCGACCTGCAGGTAAATCTGCTTGGGGCGGTTGCTGCGCTACAGTCCGCCTTGCCAGCGCTCAAGGCTTCGGGAAACGCCTCCGTCGTGCTCTTCTCCACGGTGGCCGTCGCGCAGGGTATGCCCATGCACGCCAGCATCTCCGCTGCCAAGGGTGCCATCGAAGGCCTCGCCCGGAGCCTCGCCGCCGAATGGGCGCCAGCCATCCGCGTGAATGTTATCGCGCCTTCGTTGACGGATACGCCATTGGCGTCGTCGCTACTTAATTCCGATTTAAAAAAAGAAGCCGCCGCCAAGCGGCACCCATTGCAGCAGGTTGGTCGCTCGGAGGATCTCGCCACCTTTGTGGTCCACCTGCTTTCTGGGCACGCACGCTTCATGACTGGTCAGGTGCTCCACGTGGACGGCGGGCTGTCGGCGGTGCGCACTTTCTAAAGGCACAAAAAACCCGGATGCCTCGCGGACCCGGGTTTGCAGGGAAGTTTTCGTTCCGCTTAGATCAGCATCAAGGCGGGTTCTTCGAGGAGCTGTTTGAGCGCCTGGAGGAACTGTGCGCCGTTGGCGCCGTCGACTACGCGGTGATCGCCAGAAAGGCCGATCACCATACGATGGCCAATCACGAGACGGTCATGGGCGTCGACCACGGGCTTCTTAATCGTCGCGCCGACGGAGAGAATCGCGGCGTTAGGCACGTTGATGATGCCGAAGAAGCCGGTGACGCCAAACATTCCGAGATTGGTAACCGTGAAGGTCGAGCCCGACATCTCATTCGGGGTGAGCTTCTTCGAGCGGGCTTTACCGATGAGGGCCTTGGCTTCGATGGCGATATCCTTGAGCGTCTTAGCGTGCGCGTCGCGGATGACGGGGGTGACCAGGCCATCTTCGAGGGCGACGCCGAAGGAGAGGTGAACTGCGCTGTGGGTCCGGATGCTCGTGCCCGCCCAGGAGGCGTTGACCGCGGGGACGCGGCGGAGGGCTTCCGCAGAGGCCTTCAAAATGAAGTCATTCACCGAGAGTTTAATCGCAGCTTCACCACCGGCTTCCGCGAGGCGCTTGTTCAGCGATTCGCGCATGGCCATGAGGGGGGCGGCATCGACTTCGACTTCGAGGTAGAAGTGAGGTACGGTGATCTTCGACTCAAGGAGACGACGGGCGATGGTCTGGCGCATGCCGCCTACGGGGACATCGGCGTCAGGCTGGATGCCTTTGCCGTCCGCCGGTGGAGCCACGGCCACATTGAGCGGACCAGAAGGGGTAGCGGCAGCCGGAGCTGAAGCGGCGGCGGCGACATCGCGTCCGACCACGCGGCCACCTGGACCGGAGCCGGCGAGGGAAGCGACATTGAGGGCGGCCTTTTCAGCCATGCGCTTGGCGTAAGGTGAAGCCTTGGTGCGCGAGGCGTCAGATTGAGAAGCGACTGAACCAGAGGAAGCGGGTGCGGCGGGTACGCAGCTAACTTCGGCTTTTTCCGGAATCGCCGGGACAGCGCTCGCCGGAGCCTTCGGTGCGGGAGCGGCGGTGGGCTCGGGGGCGGCTTCACCCTTCTTGCCGATGGCGCAGATCGGAGCGCCCACGGGGAGCTGAGCACCGGCGGCGGCGTAGAGTTTGAGGATGGTGCCCGGTACGGTGCACGAGAGTTCCATCGTCGCCTTATCGGTTTCGATTTCGCCCAAGATATCGCCGAAGGCCACGACTTGGCCTTCCTTGATGTTCCATTTAACCAAAGTCCCCACCGACATCGTGTCGGAGAGCTTCGGCATATCGATAATTTCAGCCATCGGGTTTAAGAGGGTGGGGGATTAGGCGAGGACCTTGAGGGCTTCGCGGACGACGCGATTCACGTCGGGGAGCTGCTGGTCTTCCATGCGCTTGCAGTAAATCTGCGGAGCGTCGATCGAGGACACGCGGTGGATCGGGGCATCGAGTTCGTCGAAGGCCTTCGACTGGATGAGGTAAGCGACCTGGGCGTCGACGCCACAGAAGGGCTTATTTTCTTCGACGAGCAGGGCGCGGTGCGTCTTCCGGACGGAGGCGAGGATGGTTTCTTCGTCGAGCGGACGGATGGAGCGGAGGTCGACGACTTCGACGCTGACGCCGTGTTCCTGTTCCAGGATCTCGGCGGCCTTGAGGCTCGTGATGACGGCCCGGCCGTGGGCCACGATGGTGAGGTCGGTGCCCACGCGCTTTACGTCGGCGACGCCGAGTGGCACGATATAGTCTTCGTCCGGCACTTCGCCCTTATCGTTATAAAGAATCGTGTTCTCCATCACGTACACCGGGTCGTTATCGCGGATGGCGGCTTTGAGCAGGCCCTTCGCGTCGTACGGGGTGGCTGGGCAGACCACCTTGATACCGGGGTGGGAGGCGAGGATGGCCTCGGGTGTATGGGAGTGGGTAGCGCCGACGTTGGTGCCACCGTTGCCGGGGCCGCGGATAACGATCGGGCAATTGATAAGTCCGCCGGACATGTAGCGGATGTTGCCTGCGTTGTTTACGATTTGGTCGAACGCGACGTACGAGAAGGACCAGAACATCAGTTCCATCACTGGGCGGATGCCGAGCATCGAGGCGCCAATGCCCAGGCCGATGAAGCCCGCTTCGGAAATCGGGGTGTCGACGATGCGCTTCGGACCGAACTCCTTGAGGAGACCTTCGGTGACTTTATACGCGCCGTTGAACTGGGCGACTTCTTCGCCCATGATGACGACCTTGTCGTCGCGCTTAAGTTCTTCGCGCATTGCGGCGCGGAGCGCCTCGCGGTAGGAAATGACAGCCATAACAGTGTGTGCGAAGAAGGGTTATTCGAAGATGATGGTGCCGCGGCTTGTGGTCTTCGGCCCGCGGTTGTCCTCTTCCCAGTAGATATGCTTGGTGATATCGGCCACCGTGGGGTCGGGTGATTCATCGGCGAAGATGGCGGCCTTATCGGCCTCCGCCATCGCTTCCTCGTTAATCTTCAGGGAGAGTTCAGGGGTCAGGACTTTCTCGCGGAGCAGTTCCTGTTCGAAGGCGAGGACCGGGTCTTTCTTTTCGCGGTACTCCTTGATTTCTTCTTTATCGCGGTAGGTCTTATCCGGGTCGGCCATCGAGTGGCCGAAGTAGCGGTAGGTGAAGATCTCGAGAACGGTCGGCTTAGATTCTTCGTGGGCGCGCTTCAGGGCGATGGCGGTCTTGGCGCGGACTTCATAGACGTCGTGTCCGTTGATCACATCCCAGGCCATATTGTAGCCTTCAGCACGTTTAGCGAGGCAGCCGGGGTGGGCGGTGGAGCGCTCTTGGGAGGTGCCCATCGAGTAGCCGTTGTTCTCGACGACGAAAATGACCGGGAGATCCCACAGGGAGGCCAGGTTGTAGGCTTCGTGTACCGCGCCTTGGTTGACGGCACCATCGCCCATGTAGACGAGACAGCTACCCTTCTGGCCCATATATTTGACTGCATAGGCAAGGCCCGTGCCGAGCGGAGCTTGACCGCCCACGATGCCGTGGCCGCCCCAATAGTTCTTATCAGGGGCGAAATAGTGCATCGAGCCACCCTTGCCTTGGGAGCAGCCCGTCACCCGACCCGTCAATTCCGCCATACACTCGTTCATGCCCATGCCGACCATAAGGCCGTGGCCGTGATCGCGGTAGCCGGTGATCAGGTGGTCATGTTTGCCAAGGAGGGAGATAGTGCCGGCGGCAACCGCCTCCTGGCCGACGTAGAGGTGAAGGAAGCCACCGATCTTACCCTGCTGGTAGATGCGGATGCAGCGCTGTTCAAAATGGCGGATACGAGCCATTTTGGTGTAAAGGGCGATCTTCTCGGCCTTTGTCAGCGCGGCGTTGACCGGGTCTTTGGCATACTCTGAAGGGCCGGCAGGGCGCTTCAGGGATTCCGGATGGGTGAGGACAGCGGGCTTGGCCACGGTAGTTCGTTTGGTTTGATTGGAGAGGTCTAGCCGGGAAGGTCAAGCGTCCCCTCCCGGGGGCTCAATTTGCCTTGACCCGCCTTGCGGCGGGCGTCCCTTTTCGTCTATCCTACGCATGTCGCAGGACCGACCCCTTTAACATGGAAGAAACCCACGAGGCTTTGGCCCGAGAATTCACCGTTCAGAACCGCATGGGTATCCACACCCGGCCGGCTGCCCAGATTGTCCGGTTGGCCAATCGGTACCCCGAGGTGGATATCACTGTTTCCAAGGACGAGGAATCCGTGAACGGCAAAAGTATCATGGGACTCATGATGCTCGCCGCCGGCCAGGGCTCAAAGCTCCGCTTCTCCGCCCGCGGCAAGGACGCCGCCACTTTCCTGGATGAGATGGACGCTCTCTTTGCCCGCAAGTTCGACGAATCCTAATCCTCATGCACGCTCTCCTGGCCTCTTTTTTCCTGCTCGCCGCTGGCGAGGTAGCGCCGACGGCTCCAGTCATGCCCGACGCTGAGGTCATCAAATATTTAAACCCAGCCGAGTTGGCTGAATGGGCTTCAGCTCAACGGCTCACGCGGGCGGGTGAAACGCGAGCGAATCAAGGGATGAGCATCATGAACATGATTCGCCCGCCTGACCCAAAGGCGATCAAGAGTCCGACCAAGGGCAATCTGACCGAGACCCCTGAAGAGGCCAAAGCCCGGGCCCAAAAAATTATCGATCAAGGTAACGTCCAGATCCAACAGGCCTTACCATCATTGGTTCGCCTGCGAGCGGCCGCGGCCGCGCGTCTTGCGGAGAAAATGAAGCCGCTCGAATTTACGAGCGAGTTCCCGCAGGGCGCCTGGAATGTTTCCATCAGTCATGCCGCGGTTCGCCTGCAGAAGCAGGCCCGGGATGCTGGTTTCACAAAAGTCCACCTCTTGGGTGCCGTGGTCATGCAGAATGACGGCAAGCTCCTGCGCACGACCACGTTGTCGGACGATTTGCGCGCCGCATGGACCAAGGCGGATGACAAGTCCCTCGTCGCCGTGCCCGCGGAGGGCTATGCTTACATTCCGGCGGCGGATGAGAAGTCGACCCCGGCGATTTCTAGGGGCCTTAAGCCGGCTTTATCTGCGCGTCAGGACGCCGTCCTTTGGGCTGAGTTTTACGCCCTGCCCAACGAGGGTTCACTGGGGCTGCTCTTCGTTCGCCTTGCCGATGTTTACACGATGCGAATTCTTGCGTCGGAAGCCTACCTGACCTCGCCCTTGCCATTGGATACTTCGGCCGCACCAAAGACGGCGACTATTATCCTTAAAGACCAGCACAGTTTCGTACCTCGCCTATCGTCCTCGGGTGATTGGGTCTTTGCCTTCGAAAAGGAAAGCACCGGCATTGGTTCCGCCATGCTCACCCAAGCGGCGGTCCGCCAGACGAAGCTCGGCATCTCCGCGAGCCCGTATGTCGCGGTGGTGACGGGATTGGGTACGCCGGGTGTGGATGGGGTGCGTGCTCACTGGCGGGTTGTTCCGGGCAAAGCCGAAAAGCCCGACGCTAAAGAGACGGTCTTTCAAGTCTCGGCGAAAGCGGTTGGCGCCACCAACGTGGAAGTTGGCCAGTTGGTGCTGCGCGTCGACGACACCCCTAAGCCTGTCGCCAAGTAAGTTTAGGCCTTTTTACGGGCGGCCTTCATTTCGGCGATGGTCGCGCGTTGAAGCTTTTTCACTTTGGCGGCCGTGAGTAACTGGTGTGGGCGGGACATGCGGTCGATGAAGAGCACGCCTTGGCAATGGTCATGTTCGTGCTGCACGCATCGCGCTAGCAGGCCTTCACATTCGAGTACGTGGGGTGCGCCTTCGGCATCGCGATAACGGACGATGGCTCGTTCGACGCGCTCGACCTCGCCGGTAATTCCGGGAAAAGAGAGACACCCTTCGGTATAGATGTCGGGCTCGCCTGGAAGGACGGTCACGATGGCATTGGCCAAGAGCATGGGCATGATGTCCGCTGGCTCGCAGGCCTTGCCATCGAGCACGGGCTGGTAGTCCTCGTCTTTCACATTCATGACGAACAGTTGAAGCGAAAGGCCGACCTGAGGCGCAGCGAGTCCAATGCCTTTGGCTGTCCGCATGGCGCCTAGCATGGCTTCACCTAATGAACGCAAAGCGGGTCCGAACTCCTTCACAGGTTCGCCCTTCGCCCGGAGAATCGGGTCGCCGTAAGGACGGATGATGAAGTCAGCCATGCCTTCTGGTTACATACTCGCCGGAGCGGGGAAAGCGAAAAGCGTCAGGCCTTGGGGCCGTAGTCGCCCTTCTCGCAGGTGCGCACAAAGATTTCGGCCCGTTTGCGCAAGCCATTCCATTTCTCGCGGAGCGACTGGGATTCGTCGGGCGTGATCCGATGGTCTTCGATGGCGTCGACGACTTCCGCGATCAGCAAGCCAAACTCGCGCACGAGGGCGTTGGCTGCCTTGTCGAGGGCGGTCGGAGGGGTCGCCAGATCATCGACGGTAAATTGGCCGCCTGCTCGCTGGGCAACCCAGTCGGCGATGCGCGTATCGCCCGTGGCCTCGATCAGAATCGCGGTCCGCTCGAGCGGATTGGGATGGCCGCTGCCTTTTTCTGATGGCTCGCGCCACTTGTAGAGCATGGAGGTCGAGACTCCGAGTTTCTTGGCGACTTCGGCGTGGGCTTTCTGTTGGGCACCTTTGGAGCGGTCCACTGCGGCGCCCACCTTGAGCAGTGCGTCCTGGAGGACGAGGTGAGCTTCCTTCACGTGGGTGCGCCGGGGGGCGGGCGGTTTCTTGGGCATGGCTTAGATTAGGGGCGGGCGGGCCATTCCTGCAAGCGAGACGGCGATTCGGGTATATTTTAAGTAGGATTTTATAGGAGTTCGTTTCTGGAAAAGATTGGAAACAGGGAAGGGACCCCGCTATCTTAGTCCCATGTCGATGCTCGCCGCAGAATCAGCCGAAGTTGCCCTCTTGGTGCCAGCGAGTCTCTTGGCCGCGGGCTTGGTCTTAATTGCCGCTGAGTTTTTTCTACCGACGGTAATTTTGGGCTTCCTCGGTGCGGTGGTGTCTTTCGCTGGCATCTATCTCTCCGCGTCGGCCGGAGCGGGGATCTGCGCCTTATTCTCAGCGATTTTCGTCGTGGCACTCGCCTTAGAATTCTTCGCATTCCGCCGCTTCCTTCCCCACACGTCGATTGGCCGCTCGATGATCAACTCCAGCAGTAATGCGGGGTCAGCAGTGCCGGCTGCGGCTGGATATGCTATCTATGTGGGCAAAGCCGCGGTGGCTTCGACGGCCCTTGCCCCTTCCGGCACGATTGAGATCGAAGGGGTCTTGGTCGAAGCTTTCTCGCTCGATGGCTTTGTCGATCGCGGCGCCGCCGTCATCGTCACCGAGGCCGCTGCTGGCCGCGTCGCCGTCCGCCGTGTCCGCTAAATTTTTCCCATGCCCGAACAAATGACTAATATTATTATCTTCGTTGCAGCAGGCGCCCTGCTCCTGCTCGTGCTCTTCCTGCTCTCCTTCCTCGCGGTTTGGGTGCGGGCCCGGCTCGCTGGGGCTGAGGTCGGGCTTTTCGACCTCGTCGGCATGCGCCTGCGCGGCGTGCCCTACACGGTGATTGTCGATGCTAAGATTGCCGCGACCAAGGCCGGCTTGGTCGTCGAAGTCGAAAAGATTGACGCCCATTACCTCGCGGGCGGCAACATCGTGCAGACGGTGCAGGCACTCATCGCCGCGCAGAAAGCCGGCCTTCACCTTGATTGGAATCGTGCCTGTGCCATCGATATCGCCACCCGCGGAACGAATAAATCTGTCCTTGAGGCGGTCCTCACTTCCGTCAGCCCGAAGGTTATCGATGTGCCTAATCCGGCGAGCGGTCGCACCACCATCGATGCGGTCGCCAAGGATGGCATTCAGGTAAAAGTAAAGGCGCGCGTGACCGTTCGTACTAACCTCGATCGTTTCGTCGGTGGCGCCCAGGAAGAGACGATCATCGCCCGCGTCGGCGAAGGCATTGTCACCACCATTGGTTCCTCCGAGAGCTACAAGGTTGTGCTGGAGAATCCGGACCGTATTTCCAAGACCGTCCTGGAGCGCGGACTCGACGCCAACACCGCTTACGAGATCATGTCCATCGACATCGCGGATGTCGACGTGGGTGATAATATCGGTGCGATGCTCCAAGAGGCCCAGGCCAACGCCAATAAGAATATGGCCCAGGCCCAGGCTGAAATCCGCCGCGCCGCCGCCGTTGCGCTCGAGCAGGAAATGCGTGCTCGCGTGGAAGAAATGCGCGCCCGCGTCGTGGAAGCCGAGGCCCAGATTCCGCAGGCGCTCGCCGATGCGCTGCGCTCCGGCCGCATGGGCTACATGGATTTCCAGCGCCTGGAGAACCTGCGCTCCGACACGGAGATGCGTAAGGGTATCGCCGGCGATAATCCTTCCCCGGGCGCTAAAGTTTAATGAAGGCGGGCATCGGCACCTTCGGATTACTCTTTGTGGTCTTCACGCTCGTGAAGGCGGTGATCGACTATATCAAAAAATCCGAAGCCACGAAGGTCGCCCCGATCGCGCCGCCAGCTATCCCGCGCCGTACCCGCCGCCCTCGCCCGCCAGCTTTGAAGTCGAGTATCGAGCCTGTACCGCAGGTGCCGCCCGTGCTTGGCGCGCTGCACCTTGACGCCAGTAATCTGAAGGTCACTCGCCCGGCACAGGCCAAGGTACATGCTGATTTTCGCGGCCGGGGCGCCTTGCGTCGCGCGATGATTGCACGGGAAGTGCTGGGCCCGCCGCTCGCGCTCCGTCCGCCGCGCGTCTAATTAACGTCGCGGCGCGATGAGGCGTGCCGCTAGGTAGGGCAGGGCACAGCAGAGCACGATGCCGGCGCCCGAAGGAACGGCTGGGAAATAGTAGGAAAGATAAAGGCCGACGACGCCGCCGGCGACGGCGCAGGCGGAGCCCCATGCCATCACTTGCGGCAAGGTGCGACCGAGGAGCACGCCGGTCGCCGCAGGGATCACGAACAGGGCGGTGGTGAGCAAGGCTCCCACGAGGCGCACGCACGAGACCGCTCCGAGCGCGACGAGTGCGAGTAGCACCACGCGCATGAGTCCGGGGCGTGCTCCGAGCAGGTGGGCGTATTCTTCATCAAACGACGCGAGCTCGAGCTCCTTATGCAGTAAGCGTAGTCCGATGAGTACCACCGCTGCGGTGAGGCCGATGACGATTAAGTCCTCCGGGCCGACGGATACCACGCTGCCGAAGAGTAGTCCCGCAAAGTCGCGCCAAGAGTTAGCCTGCTGCATGAGTGCGATGCCTGCGGCGAACATCACCGAGAGCATGACGCCCACGGCACTATCTTCACTCGTATCGCGCCGTGAAGCCAGCCAGGCGGCTCCGGCGGCAGTGAGCAGGGCGGCACCGAGTGCCCCGAGATAAGGTGACCAGCCGAGGAGCATCGCTGCGACGACGCCGGGCAGAATGGAATGGGTGAGTGCCGTGCTGACGAACGCCATGCGACGGAGCACGACATAGGCGCCGAGGCAGGCGCAGGTCACTCCGCTGATCACCACCGCCGTTAAGGCGCGGACAAAAAAAGGTTCACCGAGGGGCTCGCGGAGGGTTTCAAGCATGGCGGTGGTCATGCCCTTCGCATGCCTTTTGGGTGATCACGGTGTGATTACGCATCTCGAGGACGCGGTCGAAGCGTGCGAGGTCGGCCGGATCGTGCGTCGCCATCAGCACCGTGAAGTGCTGTCGCTGACTGAAGAGAAATCGATCGATAATTTCCCGGCTGGATTGATCGAGGGCCGCGTAGGGTTCATCGAGCAAAAGAATTTCCGCGCCTTGCACGATTGCGCGGGCAATCAGGCCGCGCTGCAGTTGTCCGCCCGAGAGCGTGTGCACCGCTCGGTCGGCGAGGTCGGTGAGTCCCATGCGTTCGAGGGCGAGGTCGACGGCGTGGTCGCCATGGAAACATTCTTCCAGCCAACCGTGGTGGGCGTAAGTGCCCATCTGGACGAGTCGGCGCAGCTTCAACGGAAAATAGGCCGTCAGGTGCGGGCGCTGGGAGAGGTAGGCGATATGCCGCCGTCCGGTCCGCGGGGACGAGTCACCGATGAGCACCGTCCCGCTTTCCGCCGGCGTCAATCCAGCGAGGACGCGGAGCAGGGTGGACTTACCCGAGCCGTTCGGGCCGATGAGCGCCGCCCGGCACCCGCAGGGAATTTCGAAGCTCGCGTCGCGGAACGCCGCCGGTCCATCGGCCCGAGCCCGTGCCGTGAGAGTAGTGGCGAGAATGGCGATTCCTCCGCAGCCAGGCTTCTCTGGCGATGCATAAGGGAGGGTTGGAAGCAGTGCGAACATCGCTCGGCTGAGGCGACTCGGCCATGAGGAGGGAGTTGGACTCATGGGGCGATTAACGCGGCGTGGAGTCGTCGGCTATTGCGACGCATCATCGAGGCCCAAGTGTTTCCGTCCTGACCGGTTGGCTCGAGGTACTCAAAGGAAAGCCCCACGGGAGCCGGGATCCCCGCATCCTTCGCGAGGCGCTGGGCCAAAATTTCGTTTTGCCCCTCGTCGGTGACAATGACTCGCACCCGCTGGGAACGAATCACGGCGAGCAGATTGGAGTAATGCCGGGCGGATGGGTCGGCAGCTTCGGCCGAGCCACTGGCGAGGATGGTGCCTACGATATTCAGCCCATATCGCCGGGCAAACCAGCCCAGGTTGGGGTGCTGGGTGATCAGGGAGCGCGAGCCAGCCGGAAGGGCCCGGAAAAGCTCCGCCAGTTCTCGGTCTACCGCCCGGACTTCAGCTAGCTGCCGTTCGCAAGCATCGGGCGAGACACCGGGGGTGGAGGCAGCGGCCAAGGCTTGGTGTAGAGTTTGGAGCAATTTTACGACCTCCTGGGGGTCGGTCCATCGGTGGGGGTCGTTTTCAGCCGAGGAGACGATTGAAGTTGGGCTCAGCCAGGTCATCCGGGCCTCTCGGTGGTTGGCCTTAACCCAAGTGGCCAGCCAAGGCTCGAGGTCGGGCGACATGCCCACAATGAGCGATGCACGATCGAGCTTTTGAGCATCCTTGGCGCTTAATTGAAAGCCATGAAGCTCGCTTCTTTCTGGGACAAGACAAGTAATAGTAACTCCTTTATTGACAGCAACTTGACACCAGTCTTTGACCACGGTGAAGCTGGCTACAATCTGGAAAGAGTCCATGCTTTGCGCGCCCAAATCGGCTCCCCCGAAAAGCGTGCAGAAGATGAATGTCAAAGCACGCTTCATGTCTCAGGCCCGGAAGGAATCCAGATGCAACAAAGTTGCAATAGATAAAAGTTCCGCATCCCCGCTGTCAGTCTTTACGGACATTTTGCGTTTGCCCTATCTGTCGCTCATCCTTGATAGTATTCTTCCCCATGCCCCAAGCACGTGCTGTTTTTGCCTATGTAATGGCAGTAGCTCTCTCTTTGACGGCTTCTTTCGCCCAAAGTACCAAGGGCGAAGGCGCCCCGACGGGTGGCAAAAGCCCTGTTTTTATCCGGGCGGTTAAGTTCGATCAGCTGAAAATCGGTAACCAACCTAACCCTTGGAACCGCATGATGGTGGAGCTTCAGGCCAACTTTAATCCCGACACGAAGGAGCCTAAGGAAGGAAAGAAAGCGGCCAACAAGCAGTGGGTCGACAAGATCAAGGTTACCGTTACGCAAATTTACAAGGGACAGAATGCCAAAGACGCGACGGAGTTTAATTACTACCGAGCAACAGCCACCGTGATGACGATGGAAATCAATCAACCCCGCTCGGTTTCATTTTATCTGCCGGGGGACATCGTGAAACGTGACCGCCTTCGCAAAGAGCCGGACTACTATTTCGTGCAGCTTGAGGTCGGCGGCACTGAACAGCCGATTTACGACGAAAAGGGTAAGGTCATCACCGACCAAGTGCTGGCCGTCCATAAACAGATTCTAGATAAGAAGCTTTTTGATGGTGCTAAGGATTCAGCCGACCGCGGCGTGGGTTCAAATCCTGGTATCCTGCGCCCGCAGTACCTCTTGCTTTATCCGATGGAGGCTTCCGTGCCGCCTTCGCCTGAGTTTATTCGGGAGGACGCAGGTTCCCGCTAATCCTCCCCACCCCGTTTTGTATGAGCCAGAAAAAGGCCACCATTGTTAATCTGGCCGCGTCCAACGTCTCGGTCTCCCAGTTCACCGTCGATTCGGGCAGCCTCGTCCTCGAGCGTTTTTATGTCGAGGAAATCGCTCCGGGCCTCACGGGCGAAGACGAGTGGTTGAACGCGGCGATTGCGGCCCTTAACGACCTCGTTACCGCCCACCAGCTTCGTGGCCGTGTGACGGTGATCGCCCCCGCCTTCCTTCTGCTGCAGAAGCCGTTGAAGGTGCCCCAAGTGGAGCGCCAGCGTCAGGCCCAGATTGTTGCCTTCGAGGCGCAGAACGCGATTCCCTACCCATTAAACGAAGTCATCTGGGACAGCCAGGTAATGTCTTCCGATGGCGTGGAAGCCGAGGTGCTGCTCTTCGCGCTGCGCACGGAAATCGCCACGCGCATCGCAACCCTGGTCTCGGGGACTGGCCTGCGTCCGTCCACGATTCAGGCAGCACCTTTGCTGGACAGCCAAGCATTCCGCTTAGCTGGCGGCTCCACTGCGGAAGAAGTCCTCATCATCAACGTGGGAGCACGTTCCACCACGCTAAGTTTTGTCGGCCCGGGTGGCGTAAATATCCAGACGGCCACCAACATCGGGGGTAATCTCCTCACCCAGGGCGTCTCGGATAACACCGGGCAGCCGTTCGCCACCGCCGAGGCCATCAAGGTCGGCTATTTCTCCGGGGTGATTCATCTGGCCGAGGCCGACCCGCAGGTGGCGATTCTGCAGGCCAACTCGCAGACCTTTATCCGCCGTCTAGCTCAGGACATCAATCGGCGCCTGATCAATGTTCGCCGTGGCACGAACGGACGTCAGCCGGCCCGGATTCTCATCACCGGTCGTGGCTCTCAGGTCCCTGGCCTCTCGGAGCAACTCTGCGAGACGTTACGCCTGCCCGTCGAACCCTTCGACCCCTCTTCCGTGCTCACCCTCGGTGCGGAAATCAATACGGAGCACGTGCAGCGGGCGCGCTACCAGATTTCTGAAGTCATCGGCGAAGCAGCCCGCCTCATTTTGCCGCAGACGGCCGGCGTAAATCTCGTCCCGCGCGACATCGCTTCGCAGCTGGCCTTCGACGCCCGCAAACCTGGCTTGCTCGTGGCTGCGCTCCTCGCCGCCATTTCTCCGTGGCCCGTCTGGATGGCGTTTGACGCCGCTGCCTCTCAGAATGCCGAGAAAATCCAGACGTTGACCACGAAGAAAACTGAACTCGGCAAGTACATGGGTTCGTTGAATGAATCTTACAAGAAAGCCGTCGAGCTCCAAGGGGTGACGCGCGAGTTGGAGTCCGTGGTGCTTAACCGTTCGAACTGGCCAGCCTTTCTGGGTGACCTCCAGGCTCGGGTGGGTAATTGCAAAAACACGTGGATTGAAGAATTGCACGTGCGCTACGAGCCATTGCCGACCCCGCCGCGCGTTGAGGGTCAGCCCATCCCTACGCCGTTATTCCAGGCCAAGGTGACCATCACCGCTCGCGTTCTATTGCCCGAGGTCCATCTGGTCGGACCGCAGTTCGTGGCCGGTCCACTGAATGCCAAAGTACTCAATAGTCGGCAGAAGCAGCTTCTTGATGAAGTTCGCAAGTCTCCCTATGTCGCGTCGATTCCCGACGACGAAATCAAGAATAACCTGACTTCGTCCAATACCCCGAAGATCACCTTCACTTTGGTCATCCGACCAGACAAGGCCCTCTAATCCATGGATAAGTTTAAGAAGAATAAGCTTTTTTACACCGCCCTCATTTTGCTGGGTGGTCTGTTTGTCGCGGGATGTGCCTTAAGTGTTCAAGAATACCTCGCGAAGGAAAAGTCCGCCAAGTCGCTCGCGCGGACGCGCCTCGACACGGATACGCTGATTAAAGGCCACCCCCTTGCGCCGGGAGCTCCCGCCATCTCGCTCACAGCTGACAACGTCAAGCTGTCGGAGGATGATATCGCGGCACTGGCCAAGCACATCGATTTGCTGAAGGCGAATATCGCTGGAAACCCGGAAGGCGCCATTCGCGGCAAAGCTGCCACCAGTTCTTCCGAGCTCGCCTCTCAACTCAAGCAGTCGGTCGATGAGTGGCGTAAGTTTGCGAAGGAACAAGATGTTAAGTTGCCCGCCGGAGAGCAGTCCGACTTTGGCTTCCGACGCTACATCCGGAATCCAGGCACCTCCCCTAAGCGCGAACTCCAGCAAGTTGATCAGCAGCGGCAGATTATCGATTTCCTGATTCACCAGCTCATTGAGTCTCGGCCGCCCGGAGTGCCGATTCTCTTAGAGTCAGTCGATCGTGAACCGGTTGAAACGTTTGTACTGATTCCTGAGGGAAAGCCTGGGGCGGGCACCTATGGACCTGAGGCCGAAGGTGCTCATAATGAGCCCGACGAATTCTTGCCCACGCGCACTTTTGACCGCAAAGGCTTGGTCGAGACACTTTCTTTTCGGGTACGTTTCGTCGCCCATACGCCCACGCTCAGGACTTTCATCAACAAAATCCGGAACTCAGGTCGTCCCTTCGCCATTACCTCCGTCGAAGTGGCGCCGGCTACCCGCGAAAATGAGAAACTGCTGTCGACGGTATCAGCGGCCACCGTTGCGTCAGCCACGAGCGCGCCGGCCCCTGCGGGTGGTGTGCCCGCCAGTTTGGCCGCCTCTTTTTTCAACGGCGACAGCGGCGCAGCTTCAGCAAATACAGGCAAGCCTGGTGCTCCCGTCGCCTCACAGCGCGACGAGCGCCCCGTGGTGATGAAAGAGGCCCCCTCCGCCTTCATGGTGCAGATCGACTATCTTTCTCTGCCCGAGCCGAAGGCTCCGGCTGCCGCCGAAGGAGAACCCAAGAAATAACGCAAAACGGCTATGAATCCCCGTAAGGACATCCTTCTCATCTCGCTGTCATTGGCCTTGCTGCTCATCGGCGTCGCCGCGTTCGCTGGCTTACAAATGGGTGCATTCCCCAGTTTGATTACGCCCATTGTTCTGGACGATGCGGCCAAGGCTAAAAACCTGCACGATCTCAGTGAACTTCCTTCTTTAGGTGCAGTTTACCCACCCTCGCCCCGCGCGTCGCTTGAGGATAATGTGAAAGACTGGCTTAGTCCGGATGAGAATGAAGATAGTTGGGATTATGATTTGTTTACCACCATCGACATCGTTTGGGATCCAGTCCTGAAAGACTACGTGCCCCGTCGTCGTAAGGCGGAAGTTATGCCTCCGTTTGGTGTCGCCCTCGTGTCTGTCGGTCACCCGACCTATCCATTCATCTTGAGCTCCACGCTAAAGGCCCGCTCTGGCAAGGAGGAGGACCGCGAGTTCTCCCTGCAGAACATCAAGACCAAGCAGTATATCGACCACGCCAAGATTAAGAAGCCCATCGAGGAAGCGCCTTATCTCACGATTCTGAAATACGAGTTCCGCAAGGAGAAGGATGCGGACGGCTTCATCACTGATCGGAATGTGCTCACCGTGGAAGACCGTCAGTTCGGACAGACCGTCGAAATCGACGATATTAAGCCTCTCCAATTCAAAGGCCGGACGGATATCTTAATCGTCTCCACCTCTGACCCCGCTTGGAGCCTGACGCTCCACACTGTGGGCCAAACCTTCACCTATAAGGATGCCCTCTACACGGTCAAAGGCATTGACTTGGAGTCCAAGTCGGTGACCTTTAATAAACACTTCGCTCCTAACCCCAAGAAGCCGAAGAAGACCTTTACCGAGGAGTTG
>CAIKRN010000005.1 GCA_903829855.1 uncultured Opitutia bacterium | reverse complement strand
TTCGTGGGACTCACGTAGCCAAAAGGATTAGCGCTCGGTGCGGCGAGCGGGCGAGCGGCGAGGCGAAGTACCTCGCGGAATAGCGGGTGGGCAGGAATGCGGACGGCCACCGTATCCTTACCGGCGGTGACGAGATCGGGTACGACGGCTTTGCGGCGCAGTACCACCGTGAGCGGGCCGGGCCAAAGGTGGGCGATTTTTGCGAGACGCGGATCCGGCTCGGCGACTTCAGCGAGCCCCGCGAGATCGAGCACGTGCACGATGAGCGGATCAAGTAACGGTCGGCCCTTGATGGTGAAGACCTGGGCAAGGGCGCGCTCATTGAGGGCATCAGCCGCGAGGCCATAGACCGTCTCGGTGGGTAAAGCCACACACTCGCCCTGACGCAATAACTCGGCCGCCCGAGGAAGTTCGGTGGCGGTCAGCAGACTGGGAAGGGGCGCGGACAAAGGGGAAATGAAGGTAGGCGGAACCGGTCGGAAAGTCTCGTTTGATTTACGGTGAAGGCGCCTCAGGGGCAACCTCCTACGCTCCCAACAAAAAGGCCGCCTCAAGAGGCGGCCCGGGGAAGTCGTCGCGAGGACGATTACTTCATCGTGATCATATTGCGGGCGCGCTTAACGGCACGGGCAATATAACGCTGCTGGCGGGCGGTGAGGCCGGACAGCTTGCGGGGCAGAATCTTGCCCGTCTCGGTGACGTAGCGCGACAGAGCCTCGGGTTCGGTGAAATCGAAATCAAGGGGGTTGCGGGAACGCTTGAGCTTACCTTCGGTAGTCATGGGAGGTTTGGAAGTAAGCGGAGGTGGGCCGAGGGCAAGGAGAAATGGGGGTACGCCACAGGCGCAGGGGTAGGGGCAGGGGGAGAAATGAAGGAAATAACAGTAATTTGGCTCTTTTCTAAAAACCCCTAGCCCTACCACCTCTAGCCCTTTTAGGCCCTTTTGACCGCGATCAGGAACTCTTTGTTACCATCCCGGCCTTCGATCGGCGAGGGAATCACCCCGAGGACCTGGGCGCCGGGAAGTGACTGAATGGAGGCGGTCAGGCCATCGACCACGCGGGCATGGATGACTGGGTCCTTGATGATCCCTTGTGCCTTGTCGGCCTCAGCCCGCGTCGCCTCGAACTGCGGCTTGATGAGCGCGATCAGATGCCCGCCCTTCCCTGTCCGCTCCCAGGCGGCCGGCAGAACTAGCCGCAAGGAGATGAACGAGAGATCCATGACCACGATCCCGTAGGTCCGGTGCGGTAGCTCGACGGTGTTGATTTCCCGGGCGTTGAACTTCTCGAGGTTCTTGATGCGCGGATCCGTGCGGAGTTTCGAATGGAGCTGAGCCGTCCCGACGTCGACGCACGTCATGCTGACGACGCCGCGCTGGAGCAAGCAGTCGGTGAAACCACCGGTCGAGGCGCCGATGTCGAGGCCGTGGAGACCCTCGACGGAAATCTTAAAATGATCGAGAGCGCCTTCAAGCTTCTCGCCGCCGCGCGAGACGAAGCGTGGAGGCTGGTCGACGATCAGCACTGCATCTTCGGGGAACGATTGCGAAGGCTTATTGACGACCGCATCTGGGCCGGAGCGCACCTTGCCGGCTAGGATGAGCGCCTGCGCGACCGAACGCGTCGGGGCCAGTGACAGCTTCAGCAGCAGTTCGTCGGCGCGGATTCTGCCGGGCTTGGCGGCCATTAGATCAGTCTAGAAAACCCGTAAGGGGTGAGGTCGGCTCGGCTTTGTCGGAGCCGGCACCCAGCCCGGCTTCACGGGCGAGACGACCCGCTTCGACCGCCAGGCGAAAGGCACGACCCATCGCGACAGGGTCGCCCGAAGAAGCGATCGCCGTATTTACCAACACCGCATCGGCACCCAGTTCGAGCGCTTCAGCCGCGTGTGAAGGTGCACCTAAGCCGGCATCAATAATCACCGGCACGCGGGCCTGTTCGATGATGATGCGGAGGAAATCGCGCGAGAGCAGGCCGCGATTAGAACCAATGGGTGCACCGAGCGGCATGACCGCGGCGGCACCGACTTCTTCGAGGCGCTTCGCGAGGACCGGGTCGGCATGGATATAGGGCAGAACCGTAAAGCCCTTCTTCACGAGTTCGCGGCAGGCCTCGAGAGTCTCTACCGGATCCGGCATCAGATACTTCGGGTCGGGGTGGATTTCCAGCTTCAGCCAAGAAGTGCCGAGCGCCTCGCGGGCGAGCTCGGCGGCGAAGATGGCCTCCTTGGCCGTCCGGACGCCCGAGGTATTGGGGAGAATGAGATGCTTCTGCGGATCGAGCGCGGAAAGGATGCCATCATCCTTGGCGCCGAAACGGACGCGCTTGATGGCCATCGTAACGACCTCGGCACCGCACGCATCGAGCACGGCCCGAAGCTGTTCGGCCGAGGCATACTTACCCGTGCCCGTGAAGAGGCGCGAGGTGAAGGTGCGGTCGGCGATACGAAGCAGGGCCATCGGGGTTTTCACAATCCGAGACTGGGCGGGCTTGTCCAGCCCTCCTCGCCAAAACCTAGCCCGCCGTCGCCTCGACCAACGTTTTCGCAGCGGAAACCGGGTCAGCGGCGAGGGCGATGGCGGCACTGACGGCGAGACCGTGGGCACCGAGCGCACGCACCGCTGGAAAGTCAGCCGCCGTAACACCGCCGATCGCATAGCAAGGCAGCGGTGCTGCCGCAGCGATCAGTGCCGCTAAAGATTCAGCAGAATGGATGGGCGCCAGCTTCTCCTTACTCGCCGTAGGGCGCAACGGCCCGACGCCGGCGTAATCCACCCGCACCCCTTGAATCCGGGAAAGGTGGGCGGGCTCATTTAAGGTTACCCCCACGAAAGCGAAATCTCCGAGCATCGCTCGAGCTTCCGCCGGAGAGGCATCGTCGGCACCAAGGTGTACGCCATCGGCCTCGGCGCGCAAGGCGACACGCGGGGAATCATTCACGATGAACATCGCGCCGTAATCACGGCAGAGTTCGGCAATCGCCGTGGCCTCCGCGACCCAGATTTCTTCCGGGAGATGTTTCGCCCGCAATTGAATCCAGCGAACGCCACCCTCGAGGGCAGCGAGGGCCTGCGCCCGATGCGAGAGCGGCGAAGCGTCAAGCGTCAGGAACTGCAGGCGAGCGAGCACGACTTAGTACTTCCGCTTCAACTTGCGCATCTCCTTACCTGACCAGGCGCGCTCGAGTTCAAGAAAAGCGCGGACGGGGTCCGGCTGTTTCCAGACCGAACCGATGAAGGCGATGCCATCGAAGCCCATCTCCCGGGCCGTGGCGGCGTTCTTGGGCGTGATGCCGCCGAGCGCATGGACTGGGCAACCGCCCTCGGCCTTCCAGCGTTGCAGAATCACTTCGTATTCGCGGAGCGTGCGGCGGGGACGGTGATCTTTCTTCGAAACCGATTCAAAAATAGGCGTCAGGAAAACGTAGCCGCAGCCCTTATCGGTGGTGCGGAGCTCATCGTAATCGTGGCACTTCGCGCTGACCGTGGCGTGCTTGGGCCAGCGGCGCGGGATACGCTCACCCGGGTGCATCTGGAAGCCGCCGAGCTTATGTGATTCCACCAACGCCGGCTCCTCGCCTAAGACGAGGCGCGGCCAGAAGACTTCCGGCATCGTGCGGAGGAACTGTTCGTAATGGCGAGGCTCCCAATCCTTGCGGACCTGAATATGCAAACGGGAGAGCCCGGCATCGAAGAGACGGCGGACCGTCTTCGTGTCCCAGCTGCCGTCATTGGGCGTCAGGAGCACCAGACTCTGCGGGGCAGGGGTTTCTGGTTCGGAGACAAAAAGGCCTTTGATGAACTTGAACATAGGGGTCAGCCGCCTTGGGCAGCGCGGATCACAAGGACGCGGGCGTTTTCGGTGAGCGGCTGGGCGGACCAGCGGGAACGCGGGACGACTTGATCGTCGAGCGCGGCGGCGACCGCGGGCTCCTGGGCAACGCCGAGCTCCTGAAGGAGATCGGCCAGCGTCCGGGAGGCGGTATCCCGGGGCTCATCGTTGACGGTGACGCGCATGTGAAAACTGACCCTGCCCCCCGAGGGGCGGGCTGGCAAGCGGAGGTTTGGGGTTGCGGCAGAGGGCGGGCAAGGTTGGCTCAAAGCCATGAAGACCACCCGCCTCAGCCTGTTTTCCCTCCTGGCCGTCGTCGCCGGCCTCACCCTCTCCTCCTGCAATAACCAAGAACAAATGAAAGAACCTAAAGCCACCGTCGCCCCTCGCGCGATCATCCACACCAACTACGGCGACATGACCGTGGAGTTCTGGCCCGACGTGGCCCCCCGCACCGTGGATAACTTTCTCAAACTCTCCCGCGAGAACTTCTACAACGGTACGGCGTTCCACCGCATCCTCAAGGGCTTCATGATCCAGGGCGGTTGCCCCAATTCCAAAGTAGGCTCCCGCGGCCAGCCTGGTACCGGCGGCCCAGGCTATATGGTCAAGGCTGAGTTCAATAACCGCCCGCACGTGCGCGGCGTCCTTTCGATGGCCCGCTCCCAGGACGTCGATAGCGCCGGCAGCCAGTTCTTCATCTGCCACGGCAACGCCTCATTCCTTAATAATAAATATACCGCCTTCGGCATGCTCATCGGCGGCGACGACGTCTTGAACAAAATCGCCAACGTCCCTTGCGTCGGCATGGAAGGATCAACCCCCACCGAACGTGTGGAAATCACTAGCGTCGAGATAGTTGGAGAAGTCTCTAAGACAACCAAGTGAGCCTGCCTTCAGCCTTTACACCCACCCCTAGACCCACATTCTAAGCCTTCCCCATGAAAACCCTAACCTCCCTCGCACTCCTCCCGCTGATGGCTGCTGCCGCCTCGGCTTACACCCTCGATGTCGCCGTCGGCGCCTCCAGCCCCTCCGGCTATGATTCCAATAGCATCGTCGGCGTCGGCATTGGCACCCAGCTCAACAACGATTTCCACCTGGGCCTGAACCTGAGCTCCAAGAAGCTGGTCAATAGCATCACTGGCATCGACGCCACCGCTCGCGCCGCCACCGTGGACCTCACCTACGAACTCAACGGTACGGGCGGCATCCGCCCCTTCATCGGAGCTGGCGTGGGTAACGTCTGGTTCTCTGGTGCGAGCATGGACTCCAAGAACGCCCTGATTTCTCACCTCTTCGTGGGCATCAGCTTCCGTGTTTCTGACACCGTCGATATCGTCCTCACCGAGCGCAACAGCGAGACCTATGGTGTGCATGAAATCGCCGGCGACGCTGGTAAGTCCATCAACAGCTGGGACTCCCTCGCTGCGATTCGCTTCAAGTTCTAATCGGCCAATCAGCCCAAACAAAAGCCGCCCGACCGGGCGGCTTTTTTATTGGCTGGATAAGCGGGCCGCTTAGGGCTGCTTGAGTAAGCCGCGATCAATCATCCATTCGCCGAGCACATCCGTCCAGCGCTTGGCGGCGAGGCAGCGCTCGCTGGCGCCCCAACCGTGGCCGCCCTTGGCCCACACGTGCACTTCAGCCGAACCGCCCATCGATTTGAGCTTAGCCGCCAGCGCCATCGATCCCTCGGCGGGGTAACCATCATCCGCGCTATGGGCGAAGAAAGCCGGAATAGGCTTGGTGCCAGCAGGCGGCACCACGCCATCAGGTCCTTCGCGCAGGATGCTATCCGGCTTATCCTTCTCAAAGAGATACGCGGGGTAAATCATCACCGCGAAATCTGGGCGGGCTGCGTCGGCTTCGGCGGGCGAGTAAGCAACGCGCGCGGCGAGATTGCCGCCCGCGGAGAAACCAAGGATGCCCACTTTCTTTGGGTCGGCATTCCATTCGGCGGCATGCTCGCGGACGAGCTCAAGGGTGCGGCGAGCGTCCATCACGGGGACGATCCATGGCTTCAGCGGATCTCGACGCGGGACGCGGTAACGCAGCACCACGGCGGCGCTGCCCAAGGCGTTAAGTCGACGGGCGACCTCCACCCCTTCGTGCTGCTCAGCGAGGCCTCCGTAGCCACCGCCCGGACAGACGATGACAATCGGCGCGCCCGGCTTAGCGGCCGGCCAGACGACGTACTCGGGAATATAAACATCCCCGCGGCCGCCGCTTTTACTGACCGTGCCCTTGGGATCCTGGCCAGGCTTGGGCTTGAGGGTTTCGGCCGGAGGCGTGCCCGCCCAAACCGGAGCAGGCGGGAGTGGCGCGGAGCCAGCATTACCTAGGTGGGCGCACCCGCCAAGCAAGGCGGTGCCCAGGGCGAGGGAAAGCAGACGGAGGAATGGGGATGTCTTCATAAAAATAATCAGAGGGGGGCGAGGAAATGTTGATCGATGAGCCAATCACGGAGGTGATTCGTCCAAGCCTTCGCGGCCGGGCAACGATCGCTGGCACCCCAGCCGTGACCGCCCGTCGCCCAGACGTGAACTTCGGAGGAGCCGCCTAATGACTTCAGCTTAGCCGCCAACGCCATCGATCCTTCGGCGGGGACCCGGTCATCCGCACTGTGGGCAAAGAAAGCGGGCACGGGCTTCGGGCCCTTGGGCGGCACCACACCTTCGGGGCCTTCGCGCAGAACACTATTAGGCTGATCCTTCTCAAAGAGATAGGCCGGGTAGACCATCACTGTGAAATCCGGGCGGGCGACCTCAGCCGCGGCCGGAGTGTAGGCGACGCGGGCCGCAAGATTACCGCCCGCGGAGAAACCTAAGAGGCCGACTTTCTTCGGATCCGCATTCCATTCCGGGGCGTGCGCGCGGACGAGTTCGATGGTGCGACGGGCATCCAGCGTCGGCGCATCCCAAGGCTTCAGCGGATCGCGGCGGGGCACGCGATAGCGTAGGACGACGGCGGCACAGCCGAAGGCATTGAGTCGGCGGGCGACTTCGGCGCCTTCATGGTCCTCCGCCAGAATGAAGTAACCACCGCCAGGACAGATAATGACAATCGGCGCACCCGGGTGGGCGGCAGGCCACACCACGAACTCGGGAATCATCACGTCCGCGCGATGGCCGTTCTTATTAATAATACCCTTGGGATCCTGACCCGGCTTGAGGGTCAAAGTCTCCGCGGGAGGGGTGCCGGGCCAGACGGGCTGCGGGGCCAGCGGATCAGCGGACAGCGCGAGGGCGGCCAGGCAAGCGAACAGGACGGTTTTCATGGGAGTGATTATTCGTGGCGCAGGGCCTCGATGGGGTCGAGCTTGGCGGCTCGGAGGGCAGGATAGACGCCGGCGACGAGGCCGACAATCACCGAGAAGCCCAACCCTTGGGCCATGATCTTCCAATCCAAAGTCGACAAGGCCATCGAGGGGATGGCTTGGGTCAGGATATAGTTCATCAGCCAGACAATCCCCATGGAAACCGATAGCCCAATGACTCCGCCCATCACCGAAATCACCGCCGCCTCCGCCAAGAACTGCAGGAAGAGGTCCGAGCCGCGGGCGCCGACCGCCTTACGCACGCCGATTTCACGAATGCGTTCATTGATGGAGGCTAGCATCACGTTCATGATGCCAATCCCGCCAATAAAGAGCGAGATCGCGGCTACCCCGCCGAGTGAAAGTTTGAACGCGGACTGCGTTTTTCTAAAAGACTCCAGCGTCTCCTCGTTGGTGTTAATGCTGAAATCCTTCAACCCGTGGTGCATCTGGAGGAGCGAACGCTCCACCTGATCAACCGCGTACTGTAAATCGTTCGCATCAGCGATACGCAGGCCAAGCGCGGTCAGATGATTATTGCCTGTAAATTTAGAAGTTGCGGTCGTAACCGGAATAAAAACGCCATTGTTACGCCAGCGGCTAAACATGCCGTTGCTACCGTTGATTTTATTCAGGAGACCGACCACCACGAACCGCTTCCCTTTGACACGGATAACCTTGCCGAGCGGATCCACGTTCGGGGGAAAAAGATCCGTCGCGATGGATGCACCGAGCACCACGACATCCGTCCGATATAGAATATCGAGGTCGCTGATAAAACGCCCCTGTCCGGGATCAATCCAACGTCTAGCGACCGGTAGGTAGTCGGGGGTGCACCCAAGAATCGATGTGACCGCCTCGCGGCCCTCGTAGACAATCTTTTCCCACCCGACGCTGACTTCGGGCGAAATATTGCTGATGAGTGGGATCGTTGCGCGGATCTGGTCAACGTCGCGGAGCGTGATGCTTTCGGAGAGTGCAGCGAGATGCTCTTGATCCTTCGGCAGCGACTGACGCTCAACCGTGATCTTTTCCAGGCCCCCCATGCCGTCGACGAACTGTTTGAAGTTGCCCATCATTCCCTCTACGACCGTGACCATCGCGACCAGCGAGGCCACGCCAAGAATGATGCCCGACATCGAAAGCAGCGAACGGACCTTATTTGCCTGCAACTCACGGAGTCCATTAATGACGGCGGGGCGGAGGCGGACGAAAATCCTCATTGGCGGCGATCCTCCTGCACCTTGCCCGCCCGCATTGAGATAATGCGCCGCGCCCGGGCGGCCACGCCGAGATCATGGGTGACCACGATGACCGTAATGCCTTCCGCCAACAGCGACCCAAGTAAGTCGAGGATGCGGTCGACATTCTTGACGTCGAGGTTACCCGTGGGCTCATCGGCGAAGACGATGGAAGGCTTGCCGACGATGGCCCGGGCGATGGCGACACGCTGGCGCTCGCCCCCAGAAAGCTGCGTCGGCCGGTGCTCTAGCCGATGCGACATCCCCACCCGCTCCAGCGCATGCTTCGCCGCGGCCTCGTTCGCCTTGCGGTCTGAGTCTTCCCGATAAAGTAACGGCAAGGCCACGTTTTCGAGAACGGTCAGGCGGGGCAGTAAGTTGAATGACTGGAAAACAAACCCAACGCGATTCGAGCGATACCAGGCCCGGCGATCCGCCCCAAGGGAAGAGACTTCCTCTCCTTCGAAAATAATGCTCCCCGCGGTCGGCTGATCCATGAAACCCAGAATATGCATCAGCGTGGATTTGCCGGAGCCCGACGGCCCCAGGATGGCGATATATTCTCCGCGGTCAAAATCGAGATCAACCCCATCCAGCGCATGGACGGTCTCATCCCCCATAGGGTACGCCTTATGCAGACCGCGGATGGTGACGAGCGAGCCCATTCAGCGGGACGGCTGGGAGGCGGGGCGAACCAAGCTGACGGTTTCGCCGACTTTAAGCCCGGACTTAACTTGAGACCATCCAGAATCGCTCAGACCCAGCTTGATGACGCGTCGCTGCCACGCCCCGGCGGCATCTTTTGCGTAGGCAATGCGTTCATTCCCTTCGACGAAAATCGCGGAGACCGGGACGGCGATACATTGCTTTTCCTTAATGATGAGTACGGAAATATTCGCGCTGATTCCTGGGCGGGAGCCTTCGCCAGCCGGGAAAGACACCTGACAGGAAAAGACCCGTAAATCGGGGGTCTTGGCGTCAGCGGTGGCGAACGGGGCCATGAACGAAACTTTACCCTTCTTGGACAGCCCGGGGAGAGAGTCGAAAGTGATCGTCGCTTCCGCATCAAGGCGCACGCGAGTCGCCGCGAACTCATTGAGACTCAAATCGACGCGCAGGATACTCACGTCGGAAATGCGCATCAGGGCCGTACCGTTATTGATGGATTGGGCGCCGATCACCACGAGGCCTTCAACAAGTCCATTCGAGTCGGACACCGTGCCGTCGTGCGGCGCCGTGATGATGGTCTTACGGGTATTTTCTTCGGCCCGCTCCAGTCGGGCCTGCGCGACATCGCGCTGGAGTTTCGAAACTTCAAAGGCGGTCCGGGCGTCCTGTTGTTCGCGCTCGGAGACAAACCCTTGGGCGTGCAAGGCATCGGCGCGCTTGAGATCACGAGTGGCCTTCTCCAAGCTGAACTGCTGCAGTTGTAAATTCTGCCGAGCTTCCGCTTCATCGGTGCGGACAAGCGTGGGGTCCAATTCAATAAGGGGCTCACCCTTCTTCACCGTCTGCCCATCCTTAATATGAATCTTATTAATCTTCCCGCTCACCTCCGCCTTAACGTCGCTATAAAGCACCGGACGAACGAAACCCACCGCGTCGACCGTCTCCTCAATATCACGGACCATGACCGTCGCCTCGAGGGGTTTCGCCGCGGGGACGGCGGCCGGACGCTTGGCGTCACGACCAGCCCAAGCTGTCCAAGCGTACCAACCGCCCGCCACAACGGCGACGCTAAGTAAGGTGATAAGGAACTTTTTGATCTTCATTTTAATTCAGGCAAAACGGGGAGCGGGTCGGTGGAGCCGAGGCCGAGGCCGACTTGTTGCTCGACAGCTTCCATCTTGAAGCCGTGGCGGGTGAGAATCGTGCCATCGAGTCGGCCAACGCGAGCCGCGGCGATGCGGGCATCGAGCAAGGATTGCAGCCAGCTGACTTGGGCGGCATCAAACGCGGCCTGGGCTTGGAGGACGCGCAAGATATCGGATTGGCCTGCACCGTAACGGGCGCGCTCGCCTTCATACGACTTCCGCTGAAGCTCAAGGCTGGCACCCGAAGCCGTAACGCGCGTGCGGGCAGATTCCAGATCCCGCCAGGCCGCGCGGGCGTTAAACACCAGCTCTTGCCGGACATTGACCAAGAGTAGTTCGGCCTGTCGACGCGAACGGGCAGCCGTTCGAAGGTTCGCGGCGGACTCCCGGAAGCCCAACGGGAAGCTCAGGGTCAATCCCACCGAATTACCCCAGCCGGCCTGGTGGCGGAAATTTTGATAACCTGCGGAAAAGCCGAGCGCGGGGTCGGCGTAAGTCGAACCCGAAATCGTCAGATTCAAGCTCGGTTTGTCGTTCTGCGATGCCTGCGTGACGGAGGCGTCGGCCTGCGTGAGGTTCGACAGTTGAATGGCAGTGGCGAAATCGAAGTCCGCAGCGATGCGAATCCATGGCTGGAAATCGGCGGGCGGCGGTACCGCCTCCGTCGATAGTGGCTGAACCGTAATGGCTTTTTCGATGTCGCTCGCCGTGCCGCGACCGAGGGAGCGACGAAGCGTCATCTCCGCACCGTCGACCGACTGACGTGCATCGAGCAACGCGACGCGCTGGGTCGATACATCAGCCGAGGCTTGGAGTTCCTCGAGTAAGGTCGCGTCGCCCAGGGCCCGCTTGGCTTTAACCTGGGCCAGTAAAGATTCCGATGACCGTAAGCTGGTCTCGCGGGCGGACACCAACGTACGGGCGCCAGCGAGAGACCAGTAAGCAATCTCCGTGTCGCGGATTAAATCGAGGGCCGCGGCGCGAAGCTCGAGACGACCGCGGACGGCACCTTGCCGCGCAGAAATGAGCGAGGTCAGGTTCGCTGCCTCCCAGCCCCCCGCGAGTAATGGCTGGGTATAAGAGATGGTGGTGCCAAAATCAAAAAGGGACGGAGACCCGACGCTGCCGGAATCACCCCAGGCCCGGGACATGCTCGCGCCCACCGCCAAAGTCCCACCCCAGGTGAAATGCTGACTCACACCGACTCCCGAAACATAACCACGGTCCGCGGGTGCACCCGAAGAAATCTCCAACGGAGTCCGCGTGCCCGAGAGCGTATTGGTCCAATTGACCGTCGGGTCGAAAACCGACTGCGCGATATCAATGGAATCGAAAGCGTTGGCGGCGGAGAGCCTCGTCACCGCGAGGCCGAGGTTATTCAGCAGTGCCCGATCAATGGCCGCTCCCAGCGTGAGATCGGTCACGGGTGCGGGTGCCGCCAACCCAAGGGAAGCCGTAGCCAGGAAAGCTAGGGGGAGGGCGCAACGCATGAGCGGGGGGATGTAACTCATTAGACACACTTTATTACCGGGGTAAAGCAAAGCGGCGCACCCGAAGGTGCGCCGCGTGGAATAAGCCTGAGAACAGGACTTACTTGGCCTTGGAGATCTCGACGAGCTCGACTTCGAACTCGAGGACGGATTCGCCAGGGATCGGGCCTTGGCCCTGCTTGCCGTAGCCGAGGGCGGCCGGACAATAGAGGACGATCTTGCCACCGATGCCGATGAGCTGGACGCCTTCGGTCCAAGCCGGGATGACACCGCTGAGAGGGAACTCGGTCGGCTCATTGTTGCGGGTGGTGGTGGAGTCGAAAACCTTACCGTCGACGAGCTTGCCCGTGTAGCGGCATTTAACGGTGGAGGCAGCGGTCGGCTTCACGTCCGAACCCTTGGCGAGAATCTTGTAGCGGAGGCCCGAAGCGGTCTTCGTCACCGACTTATCGGCGTCGACCTTGGCGAGGAACTCGTCGTTCGTCTTGCCCCACTTACCAGCCTTAGCCTTCACGCGCTCTTCAAAGAGAGCATCGGCACCTTCGCCAAGGTCAGCCGGGTTGAAACTTGGCTTTCCGCCACGCAGGGCGAGGCGCACACCGGAGAGGAAGAGATCAATCTCCTCGTCGGACAACTCGAGTTGCGAGTTGATTTGCGGCATTTGGGATTGGCTGGCGACGGAGAAGCCAAGCATGGTCCAGGCCTGTTTGACCTGTTCGGGGGTGAGCGGTTTCACGGGTTTTGCGGGGGTAAGGGCGGCATGCACGGCATCAGCGGGCGCGGCACCAGCGGCCGGGGCTTCTTTGGCGGCATGGAGAGACGCGACGGCGACGGCCAGCGCGGCGAGGACGGGGTATTTCATGGGAAGGGGTTTCGTACCCTAATCAGGCCTTTGGGGGAAGCACCTTTGCGTGCTCCTGCAAAGAACTTACCGTCAGGGGGTGATTCCGGAGGGAATGGATACCTAGGACGGCGGCCCGGGCGGCGTTCATCGTCGAGGCCATATAGACCCCCCGCAGAACGGCTTCCGAGCGCATGGCATTCTCGTCCTTGCGCGGCAGCATACCGGCGGCGGTGTTCACGATCATCTGCAACTGGCCGTTCTTCAGGAGGTCCAACACGTTGGGGCGGGCCCCCTCGGAGATCTTACCGAGCTTATGGACTTTCACGCCGGCGGCTTCAAGGGCGGCAGCGGTGCCACTCGTGGAATAAATATTGAACCCGAGGGAGGCGAGTTCGCGGGCGACGAGCACGGCGCCATCCTTATCGCGATCCTTCACGGAGAGGAATGCATTGCCGGCCGTCGGTAGGGCCGGCTGAGCCGCCATCTGCGCCTTCGCGTAGGCCATACCCAGATCGTCGTCGACACCCATGACCTCACCCGTCGAACGCATCTCCGGGGAGAGCGCGACTGGCGCACCTGGGAAGCGGCTGAACGGGAAGACGGATTCTTTAACAGACCAATAGGGCGGACGGATTTCCTGCGTGAAGCCGAGGTTCTTCAGCTTGTCGCCGAGCATGCAGAGCGAAGCGAGCTTCGCGAGCGGCACGCCGATCGCCTTGGAGACGAAGGGAATCGTGCGGGAGGCGCGCGGGTTGACCTCGAGCATGAAGACAATGCCATCCTTGATGGCGAACTGGATATTCATCAGCCCGACAACCTTGAGGCGTTTCGCCAGGGAATGGGTGATGCGGCGGACTTCATCGATGAGGGCCGGGGAAAGGGTGTGCGGGGGTAGCACCATGCCAGCGTCGCCGGAGTGCACGCCCGCGTGTTCGACGTGCTCGAGCATGCCACCAATGACCGTGGTTTCTCCGTCGGAGATAGCGTCGACATCGAGCTCGATGGCGTCCTCAAGGAACTTATCGAGCAAGACTGGCTTACCTGGGGCGACATCGAAAGCCTCGCGAACGACGGACTTCAATTCGTCCATACCATAGACGATGAACATGCCGCGTCCTCCGAGGACGAAAGACGGACGAAGCAGGACGGGGAAACCAATTTCTTCGGCGGCCTGGTAGGCTTCTTCGGCCGAGAGTGCGGTTTTGTTGACCGGCTGGCGAATGCCGAGCTCGATGAGGATGTCCTTGAATTGCTGGCGGTCCTCGGCGAGCGCGATGCTGGCCGGGGAGGTGCCGACGACATTGACGCCGTTGGCTTCGAGGTCGGCCGCGAGATTGAGCGGCGTCTGGCCCCCGAACTGCACAATGGCGCCGACGCACTTCTCCGTGCGGTAGATTTCCAGAATGTCCTCAAGCGTCAGTGGCTCGAAGTAGAGACGATCGGAAGTGTCATAGTCGGTCGAAACCGTCTCAGGATTGGAGTTTACCATCACCGTTTCGTAGCCGGCAGCACGGAGGGCGTAGGAGGCATGCACGCAGCAGTAATCGAACTCGATGCCTTGGCCGATGCGATTAGGACCGCCGCCGAGGATCATCACCTTTTTCTTATCGGACGGACGGACTTCCGATTCGTCGCCGTAGGACGAGTAGAAGTAAGGCGTGAAAGACTCGAACTCCGCGGCGCACGTGTCGACCAGGCGGAAGACCGTCTTGATGCCCGCGGCGTTGCGCTGGGAGTAGACTGAGGCGGGAGCTAGGCCCGTCGCATGGGCGATCTGACGGTCAGCGAAGCCCGCTTCCTTGGCTTGGCGGAGGAGGTCGGTCCCGACGGATTTACCAGCCGCCTTGAGGGCCAGCTCGATGTCGACGATGCCGCGCAGCTGGCGGAGGAACCACGGGTCGATCTTAGAAAGGTCGAAAATCTCGGTCTCGGACAGACCGGCGAGCATCGCATAGCGGACGAAGAACGGACGCTCCGGATTCGGACGGGCGAGGCGGGCGCGGATTTCCGTGACATCAGTGAAGGCCGCATCGCCAAACTTACCGCCACAACCGAAGCCCCAGGCACCGATCTCGAGGGAGCGCAGGGCCTTCTGGAAGGACTCCTTGAACGTGCGCCCAATGGCCATCGCCTCGCCGACGGATTTCATCGCGGAGGTCAGGGTCGTATCGGCGCCCACGAACTTCTCGAACGTGAAACGGGGGATTTTGGTAACGACGTAATCAATCGTCGGCTCAAAGCAGGCCGGCGTGGACTTCGTGATATCGTTCTGCAGCTCGTCGAGTGAGTAACCCACCGCGAGTTTGGCGGCAATCTTCGCAATCGGGAAGCCCGTGGCCTTGGAGGCGAGGGCCGACGAGCGCGACACGCGCGGATTCATCTCAATGACAATCATGCGGCCGTTGGCCGGGTTGACGGAGAACTGGATGTTGGAACCGCCCGTCTCAACGCCGACGGCGCGGATGACCGCAAACGAGGCGTCGCGCATCAGCTGGTATTCCTTGTCGGTCAGCGTGAGCGCCGGGGCCACGGTGATGGAATCGCCCGTGTGGACGCCCATCGGGTCAAAATTCTCGATGGAGCAAATGATGACGCACTGGTCCTTGTGGTCGCGCATCACTTCCATCTCATATTCCTTCCAGCCGAGGAGGCATTCCTCGATGAGGACTTCGTGGACGGGGGACGCATCGAGGCCGGCCTGGGCCATGCGTTCGAATTCTTCCTTGTTGTAGGCAATGCCGCCGCCCGTACCGCCGAGCGTGTAGGACGGGCGAATGATGACCGGGAACTCGCCGCCGATGAGGGCGATGGTTTCGCGGGCGCCGTCCAGCGACTTCACGACGCGGGAGCGCGGCACGTCGAGGCCGATCTCGAGCATCAGCTTCTTGAAAATCTCGCGGTCTTCGCCGCGCTCGATGGCCTCTTCCTTCGCGCCGATGAGCTCGACGCCGTATTTTTTCAGCACACCCGTGCGCGCGAGTTTGAGCGAGAGATTCAGCGCCGTCTGGCCGCCGAGCGTCGGGAGGAGCGCATCCGGCTTCTCTTTAGCAATGATGCGTTCCACGGATTCGACCGTGAGGGGTTCCACGTAGGTAACATCCGCCGTCTCTGGGTCGGTCATGATTGTGGCCGGATTCGAGTTCACCAAAATAACTCGGTAGCCCTCTTCGCGCAGAGCCTTACAGGCCTGCGTCCCGGAATAATCGAACTCACAGGCTTGGCCGATGATGATCGGCCCCGAGCCGATGATGAGGATTGAACGTATATCGGTCCTCTTAGGCATAGTGTTCCGCGGACTGTCAGCGACCGTTGGAAGGGTGGTCAAGTGGGGACTTCTAACAATTGCGGGCGCGCCACGGGAAGGCGCTTGCAGGGGCGTCCCGGGCGGGCATTCATCGGGGCGTGGACACCATCAGGATAGCTGGCATCAAGTCGTTCGGACACCACGGCGCCCTGCCCGAGGAAAAACGTCTCGGCCAGCGGTTCACCGTCTCGGTAGACCTGGAAGTGGACACCCGCCCGGCGGCAGCGGCGGATGACCTGAAATTAACGGTAGATTACGCGGAAGTCATCCGGACGGTCGAAGGCCAGCTCACCGGTAAGCCTGTTTACTTGATTGAAACCCTCGCCCAGCAGATTGCCGCGCGGCTTTTGGGGACTTTTCCGGTAGTCAAGGCGGTCACCGTGGAAGTAAATAAGCCGTTTGCACCCGTGGCAGCGGAGTTTGACGCCATCTCGGTGAAAATCCGGCGTGAGCGGGCGTGAAAGGGCAGCCCCGCCAATACATCCTCGGCCTAGGCAGTAACCTTGGCAATCGGGCCGATATTATCGGCCAAGCCATCGCTTTATTGGGCAAAATACCGGGCACGGAAGTGGTCGTGATCTCCCCCGCCGTGGATTCCGATCCGGTAGGATTTGAGCAGCAGCCTAACTTCTTAAACCTCTGTCTGTTAATTAGTTCCGATTTAAAACCTGATGAGCTTATGGCCCAAACTGCGGCTATCGAAACCCGTTTAGGGCGGGTGCGATCAGCTGAGCGCAATGGACCGAGGACCTTGGATATCGACCTGCTCTTCTATGAAGGGGGTACCTGGGCCAGCTCCGAGGTGACCCTCCCGCACCCTAGGTGGTCTTCCCGGGGGTTCGTGGTGATTCCCTTGGGTAATCTCCTTCAGGTGGCGACCCTCGCCAACGGTAGCCCCTGGGCTTGGCTCAAGGCGGAGGTCGCCGCGCTGACCATCGGCAGTGAAGGCCTCCGCGTATGGCAAGGCCCGACCCCCTGGATTCAGCAACATCCCTAAACTATACTCGGTTCGGGCACTGCCCTGCCCTCTGGCTGGCGATCCCCTTACTCATCGGCTGCGCGGCTGATGCGGGATGGAATTTAAGTGCCGGGCCGTGCCTCGCCCTGGGGATGGTCGGCGTCCTGTTTGCCTGGTTGAGCAACCGGCATCCTCAAATCGCCGCCTGCTCGCTGGTGATCACCGGCATCTTCTTCGGTGCAGCCTGGCACCACCTACGAACCCCGCCTCAAGAAAGAATCATCCCTCGCCGGTCTTTCGAGGAATTTCCCATTCTGATCGAACATGCCTCGCCACGCAAAATAGGCGAAGGCTGGACTGGCCTCGGCGTAATCACCGATCGAGATGGCGGACTTTTTCGCCGACGGGTGGCCCTCTCGGTCCACGGAGTCGCTCCGGCGGA
>CAIKRN010000004.1 GCA_903829855.1 uncultured Opitutia bacterium | reverse complement strand
TTGCGAACTTACTCGCGCATTAATTTGCGCAACTGAAAGTCCGCGACCGCGCAATCGTTCACGACGGATGGCGTCAGAACTTGCGATGCAAACGACTTTTGAAAACTCCGCTCCTAAATTTTTCTCAAAAAGCAGCGGGATTTCGACGACCGTGTCACCCCCATGCTGTGAGATCAAATCTCGGCGAAGGCGGGCAACCTCAGGGTGAATCAATAACTCCAAGAAATCACGCTCGACCGGGTCGGAGAAAACCTTGGCCGCTATCCAGACGCGATCGGGAAGCCCTTCTGAATCAAGACAGGCCCGCCCCCAGCGGCCCTGGAGCTGCGCCACGCAGCCGGGCGACTCGAGGACCTGCCTGGCGAGTTTATCGGCATCAATGACCTGAAAGCCCAACTCGGCAAAGAATGCGGCGGCGGCGGACTTCCCGCAGCCAATCCCGCCAGTGAGTCCGATGACCATAACCCCAGCCTAGCCGAGCCACCCCGTGAGGCAAACCTCAAGCGGGGCTTGGGGCGGACTGCAACCCGGAGTCTGGCTCGGCCCTAGGTTGGGCCGGAGCGGCCGCCACCGCAGGCACCGGCGTCTCCGGAACTGCGACGATAGGCGTCTGAATCGCCCCCGTCTTCAAGATTTCCATGACATGCACGCCATCCAAGGTCTCATACTGCAAGAGGGCTTCGGCGATCTTGCGATGGGCATCGGCGTTGTCAGCGATGAGTTTCTCGGCGCGGGCATACTGCTCCTTCACGATTGAGGAGATGGCCTCGTCAATATGTCGAGCGGTCTCGTCACTGTGATTCTGGGTGCGCGAAATTTCGCGGCCGAGGAAAACAGTGTCGGAGTTTTCGCCGAAGGCGATGGGTCCGAGGTCGCTCATCCCCCAGTCACACACCATCTGCCGCGCAAAACGCGTGGCCTGCTTGATGTCGCTGGATGCGCCGTTGGAAATTTCGCCGGAAATCACTTTCTCACCGACGCGTCCAGCCATCGCCATGCAGATGTAGTCAAGCAAGCGCTTGCGGGAGTAGCCGAGAATTTCCTTGGTGGGCATGAGCATCGCCATTCCGAGAGCACGGCCGCGCGGGATGATGGTGACCTTATGGAGCGGGAGCGCACCATCATCGATCAAAGCCTGTACGACGGCGTGGCCAGCTTCATGGTAAGCAGTGTTCTTAAGGTCCGAATCGTCCATGACCTTCTTGCGCTCACGGCCATAGGCGATTTTATCGCGAGCCTCTTCGATGTCCGACATCTCGACTTTTTCGCGATTACGGCGACCGGCATGGAGGGCCCCTTCGTTCAAAAGATTAGCGAGATCGGCACCGGACATACCCGTCGTAATGCGCGCGACCCTCTGCAAGTCTACCGAGGGAGCCATCTGAAATCGCTTGGCGTGGACGGCAAGGACCGCTTCGCGTCCGCGCAAGTCAGGAAGGTCGACGAACACCTGACGGTCAAAGCGGCCCGGACGTAAAAGGGCAGCATCTAGGACGTCTGCGCGATTGGTCGCCCCGATCACGATTACGCCAGCCTGGCCATCAAAGCCATCCATCTCGACCAGCAAGGAGTTCAACGTCTGCTCGCGTTCATCGTTACCACCGCCGACGCCGGCCCCGCGCTGGCGGCCAACCGCATCGATTTCATCGATAAAGATAATGCAAGGCGCCATTTTACGGGCCTGCTCAAAGGTGTCGCGGACGCGGGCGGCGCCGACTCCCACAAACATCTCGACGAAATCCGAGCCACTGATGCTGAGGAACGGAACCCCGGCTTCGCCAGCGACCGCACGGGCGAGCAGCGTCTTGCCGGTGCCAGGAGGGCCGACCATGAGCACCCCCTTGGGAATACTAGCACCGATACGCGTGAAACGCTTCGGATCCTTCAGGAAGTCGACGATCTCCTTCACTTCTTCCTTCGCCTCATCACAGCCGGCGACGTCCTTAAAAGTGGTGGCCTCCTTTTCGTTGGCATTGAGGCGCGCCCGGGACTTGGCGAACTGCATCGCACCCCGGTTCGCATTCTTCAGAAAGCGATACATCATGAACAACACGATGCCGGAGACGAGCAACGTCGGCAGCGTGCTGTAAAGGAACATGGACCAGCCGGTCTGTTCAGCGACGTCCTTAAACGAATCCGTCGGAATCCGGGCACGCAAGAGGTCGCGGTCAGCCGGAGTAAGGGAGCCTTCAGCGGTAAACTTGTTGTTATCTCCGGGCTTGGCCCCCGCAACCTTGAGCTCCCCTGACAGGTGCACCCAGCCCTCGCCGGCACTGCGATCACCACGCAAGGTGAGACTTTGAATCTTATCCTCCCGGGCGGCGGCTAAGACCTGAGAGGCCGTCAGCTTCTGGGGAGCACCGACCGTGGAGGCGTTCGGGATGTTAAAAAGAGCGATGATCGCGGCCATGAGCAGCAACCAGACCAACACGGGCTTGGCGTTCATGCGCGGCCCGTTGCGATTATCCTGATTATCGTTTTGGCTCATGGGCAGATGTTTTAACCTAAGCAGGGGCCAAGCCAAGTCAACCGGAGAGCCCCCCTGGTCGGCCCAGCCAGACGCGCGGATTCCGCCGGCGGCAATCCGGGCACCCAGAGAATCTGCCCATCGGCCATGATCACTGGCAACGATTCCCGCTGGGCTACAGGGATTTTGCGATTAATAAGATGATCGGACAGCTTGGCTGAACCGGACGATCCGAGAGGCTGATAACGATCGCCCTCCCTTCGACCGCGCCAGACAAGCGGCCCAGTTGGAGCGACAAGATAGGCCTCTCGATTGGGCGAAATGTCCCCCCGAGACAGACTTACCCACAGCGCCGCATCGACATCCGTGAACTCCGCTAGCAGGCCGCACTCTTCATCCGGCACCCCCACCCTTAGTGGGCGCTCAGCTTGTCCGAATGCAGGAGAATCCTTCAAGACCGAGAGGTACCCAGCCTGCACGCGTACCAGCAAGCCTCGCACGGCCGACTGAGCGTCTTGACCGGCACCCATGGCGGCCGTCAGCGACTCAAGGGAAGGCCCGCTCGGATCGATAATGCCTTGTGCGTAAAGAAACCCGCGAAGGCATTCTTGGATTAAGGCTACTGGACGGCCACGGAGCTGAGCCACGGGCATAGCGCCATCGACCATGACACAGCCCAGTTCCTGCGCCCACTGCGATAACGCCCATTGAGCTTCGCCAATGATACGGGCAGAACGGGCAAAGCCATCCTGATAACCTTCCCCGAGCGCTTGCTCTCCACCTTGGGCCAGCCAGGTGCGGATACGATTGCGCGCCGCGATGGGCAAAATGTTCGTCGCATCCTCGCGCCAAGGGATGCCGGCGACGTAGAGCGCGGAGAGTAAGTCGGCCTTAGTGAGGCCTGCGGCAATGAGCGGGCGCCAGCGGCGATGGCCGTCGCGAAACTCCTGCAAGGCCCGCGGTGCAGCCAGACCGGCCAGCCCAGCACCGCGAGTGAGGCGCAGCAGTGCATTCTCGACGACATCATCGAGGTGGTGAGCGGTACAAAGAATTTCAAAGCCGATAGCGATTCGCTGCTCGGCGAAGAAAGTGTCGCGGGCGGAGCGCAGGTCTGCCTCCGAAGCAGCCCCCTGCCCTGCGCGCTGACCCAGCGCGCAAGGCACGCCAAGGGCGGCGCAGAGCGCGTCCACGAAACGAGCGTCTCCCGCAGAGGCTTCGCCCCGGACCTGGTGATCGAGATGGAGAACACGAAGGCGCGGCCGCACTGATTCATCGGCCCACAATGCACACAGTAGGTAGACTGAATCGGCACCACCCGAGACCGCGACCGCAACAGGTCCAGTGCCCTGCGGTACAGAAGGTAATCGTGGCAAGCCTAACGCAGACAAGCGCAACGCTTCAGGACTGGGCAAGCTCATCGGCACATCGTCAGCCTAGACTTCCAAGCACCGCTGCCAACCCAAAGCGGACGTCAGAACGACAGCGTTTCCTTGCCGTACCAGCGACGGAGCGCCTCGGGCACGAGCACAGTGCCGTCGGCTTGGAGGTTGTTCTCCAAGATGGCGGCGAGGACGCGTGGCAGGCCGAGACCAGAACCGTTGAGGGTGTGGACGAACTCCGGCTTCCCATCCTTCGGGCGGAATCGTATCCCCGCACGACGGGCCTGGAAGTCGGTGAAGTTGGAGCAGCTCGAGACTTCGAGCCAGCGCTTCTGACCGCCAGCCCAGACTTCGAGGTCGTACTGCTTGCTGTGGGGGAAGCCGATATCGCCGGCACAAATAAGCAGCACGCGATAAGGCAGATTTAACTTCTGAAGGAGACGTTCGGCATCGCCACGCAAGAGCTCGAGCTCTTCAAAAGACTTTTCGGGGTGGACCCATTTCACGAGCTCCACCTTGTCGAACTGGTGCAGGCGATTCAGGCCGCGCACATGGGCGCCCCAGCTGCCAGCTTCGCGACGGAAGCACGGCGTATAGCCCGCACGCTTCACGGGCAAGGAAGCCTCCTCGAGAATCTCGTCGCGGAAGAAATTCGTGACGGGCACTTCAGCCGTCGGAATCATGTAGAAATCATCCGTCTGGGCGTGGTACATCTGCCCTTCCTTATCGGGCAACTGACCGGTAGCGGTAGCGGAAGCGGCGTTGACGAGCAACGGGGCGTGGACCTCCGTGTAGCCATTGGCGCCAGCCTCCTCCAGGAAGTACTGAATCAGCGCGCGGACGAGGCGGGCCATGTCGCCGACGTAGAAGGGGAAGCCCGCACCGGTGACCTTCACGCCACGTTCGAAGTCAATGGCCTTACTGAACCAGGCGATATCCCAATGCGGCTTGGCGGCTGCAGAGATGAGTTTTCCATGATCGCCCCACTCGAGCACGACCTTATTGTCAGCTTCAGTGCGACCTTCGGGCACGGAATCGTGCGGGATATTGGGGACCGAAAGAGCGACCGACTTCATCTGCTCTTCGACTTCGGAAACCTTTTTTTCGAGCTCCTTCACCTTGGCGGATGCCGCCTTCATCTCGGCGACCTTGGCCTGAAACTCCGGTGAGCCCTTGGGCATCGCCGCCATCTCCTTATTGGCGGCGTTCTGCGCCGAGCGGGCGACCTCGAACTCGGCCACCGCATGGCGGCGGGCTTCGTCGGCGGCCAAGACGGCATCGAGATCGACCTGGAACTTCTTCCGGGCGATGCCCTTGCGGACGAGGTCGATGTTTTCACGAAGGAACTTGGGATCCAGCATGGGCCGACTTTGCCCAATCCCCCCGCCGGAGGGCAACGGGGAATTATCGCGCACCCTTGGTGCGCGGGCTTTCGGGAAAGAAATGCATTGAGCCAAGGGCTGAAAACCTTTGCTTCCAGACACATCACCATGACTGAAGCCAAAAAAGACACCCCTGCTCCCGCCCCCGACGCTTGGACCAAGTGGGTCGCCCTCTCCACCACCCTCCTCGCCGTGTGCGCCGCCTTCGCGACCCTTAAGGGCGGAAGCTTCTCAACAAAGACCCAACTAGCCACGGTCAGTGCTTCGAACAAGTGGGCCTATTACCAGGCCAAGAGCCTGAAAGAGACCGCCCGAGACACCGAGAGCACCATCATCAAGGTGATCGAAGCCGGCACGCCCGCCCCTGAAGCCAAAGCCATCGCCCGCAAGGCCATCGATAAGGCCGACGAAGAAATCAAGCGCTACAAGAGCGAGAAGGCCGAAATCATGAAGGACGCCGTCTACCTCGACGCCGAAGCCGCCTATAGCCAGGCACGCGGCGGCAACTTCGGCCTCGCGATCATGTTCCTGCAAATCGCCATCATGCTCTCAGCCATCGCAGCCTTAATGAAGAAGCAGTCTTT
>CAIKRN010000003.1 GCA_903829855.1 uncultured Opitutia bacterium | reverse complement strand
CCAATTCATCTACGTCGAGGAGTGGCTCGATATTAACGGCGAGTCCGTCGTGGGGGTCGTGCCGATGTCGCCCTCTACTGAAGGTGCTTTTCGTTTCACTCGCTCACGTGACGGCAAGATTACCTACCTCATTTCCTATGGGTGGCCGGGGCCGTTCATTCGCTCAAAGGTGTTACGTCCAGCCGCCGGAACGGTCATCAGTATGCTTGGCTGGCCGGATATCCTGCCGTGGGAGCAGCGCGGAGGTACCTTGGTCATCGAGACGCCCCGCGAGATGGCCGATGAAGAGAATCACCCCTGCAAGCAGGCTTTCGTCTTCAAGATTGAGGCCCTGCGCTGAGCGCCGAGCTCAGAGCTCGACCTGCATGCCTAGCTCGACCACGCGGCCGGGCGGGAGGTTGAAGTAAGCCGTCGCCGAGAGGGCGTTGCGGTTCAGGACTTCAAAGAGTTTTTCCTGCACCGCGTTAAGCGTGAAGCCCGTCGTCGCCCGCACAATCGTCTCGCGGCTGAGGAAGTAGGTCGTCTCTAAGGGGTTGGGCGTGATGCCCAATTCAGCATAGGCCGCATCGAGGATGGGGAAGACATCTTGCTTCTCACGGAAACCGAATTTACCGATGACCGCCAGGACAGAGGGGAACTCTTCCTTGCTGTCTACCTTACAGAATTTCGGGCCGCGGATGTTGAAACTCACGCGCTCGGCGGCCGGCACGAAAGCACGGTCCTCGTCGACCTTCAAAGTGACCACGATGATATGATCGTGAAGGGACTTGTTGTGTTTGAGATTGTGCGCAAGCGCCATGGGTACCGACTTCGTCGAGCCTGCCAGGTAGATGGCGGTGCCCTTGACGCGACTGAGTTTACCCGCGATAAAGCGATCCTCGACGCTATCCAGGAAGTTCTCGAAATCGCCGCTGCTCTCGCCCTCGGCCATCTTCTCTTTCAAGACCAGACGGCCCTTATTCCAGACGGCCATGATATAGTAGACGAGAAAACCTGCGGCCAGGGGCAGCCAGCCGCTCTCGAAAATCTTATTAAAATTGGAGGAGACGAAGATGATTTCCAGCAGGATGATCGGTGCGACAAAGGCATAGGCCGTGACGGAGGGAATCTGGAAGCGGTGGCGAAGGTATTGACCAAAGAGAATCGTGGTCACCAACATCGTCATGCTCACGGCAATCCCGTAAGCGCTGGCGAGGTTATCGGAGTTTTTATACTGCAGGACGAGCAGGATGGAGCCGATCATGAGCAGCCAGTTGATGATCGGGATGTAAATCTGGCCAGACTCTTGGTCGGACGTACGTTCGATGCGCATGCGGGGCAGGTAGTTCAACTGGATGGCCTGCATCGTGGTGGAGAATGCACCAGAAATCAGGGCCTGCGAGGCGATGATGGCCGCAAGGGTCGCGATCACGATTAAGGGAATCTGGGCCCAAGAGGGAGCCATGTTGAAGAACGGATTATACTCTTTCGGGAAGGCGCCGGCACTGGCGGTCGCGAGGGCCCAAGCGCCTTGGCCGAGATAGTTTAGGATCAGCGCCGGGAACACGATGAAGTACCAACCAGCCCGGATGGGCTTCTGGCCGAAATGCCCCATGTCAGCATAGAGTGCCTCCGCGCCGGTGACCGCCAGAAAGACGGCACTCAGGATGAGCATCGCCAATTTGGGGCTCTCGTAAAAAAAGATGATCGCTTTTAGCGGGTTGAAGGCAGCGAGGATTTCCGTGGCTTGCGCGGCGTGGCTGAAGAGTGAGCCGATGCCAGTGGCCGCGATGCAGCCGAACCAGACCAGGGTGACGGGCCCAAAATACATGCCGACTCGCCCTGACCCGCGCTTCTGCAGTACGAAGATACCGATCAGGATGATGACGGCAGCAACCGGGATCATTTTGCCGATAAACTCCGAGGAGCTGGCGGAACTGTTGACCTCTTTGACGCCTTCGAGTGCTGAAAGTACAGAAATGGCTGGGGTGATGACGCCATCGCCGAAGAGTAGGGCGGTGCCGAAAACGCCGAGCATGACGAGCACGCTGCGATGCTTGCGGATGGCTTGGACTTTGGTCGTGGCGGCGACTTTAGCCTCATCCGCCTTTTCTTTGGCCGTGGCCAGTGAGACGAGGGTCATGATGCCCCCTTCGCCGTCCTCATTGGCTTCCATGATGAACATGACGTATTTGACCGTCACCACGCAGATGAGCGACCAGATGACCATGGAGACCGCGGGGACGACGATGTCATTGACGGTCGCGCCGTCCTTAAGCCCGTAGATTAGGCACTGGCGGAAGGCGTAGAGTGGGCTAGTGCCGATATCCCCGAAGACCACCCCGAGGGCGGCGATGGTCGCAGCCACGCTGAGCGGCTTAACGAGTTCGGAGCCTTTGTCTGACTCCTGGGAGGGTTTGCTCATGAATAGAGTTATTCACAGTGTCAGGTCTTCCGGGCTAATCAAAGCCAATCGGGGCGTGCCGGGGCTTGCTTTTTTGCCCCCAAATCGCATTTCCAGACTTTCCCCTTTAAGGTTTTCCAAACAATAAGAACAATGAACATCATCCAAACTGTTGTTAATCAAGTACTAGCACAAACGCCTGCTGCTGACCCCAATGCAGGGAATGGCGGACTAGGAATCCTCGGAATGTATGCCCTGCTATTCGTGGGTATGTACTTCCTGCTCTTCGCTCCCCAGCGGAAGCGCCAGAAGGAGCTCGAAAAGTTACAATCTGCCCTCGCCGTGGGAGATGAAGTCTTGGCTGCGGGCGGCATCTACGGACGCGTCGTCTCCATCAAGGAGGATCGCGTCACCCTCGAACTCGATAACGGTCGGATGACCGTTCATAAGTCCGCCATCATGGGCCGAGACACGGGTGCCGTCGTCGCCCAGGCCTAACCCTAACCACTCGATTCATTTTATGAACTCCGGGTCATGGGTCTGGAAGCTGGCACTTTCGCTGGCTTTCCTTGGTTGGGCTTGCTGGCGCATGGTGCCAGTCGCTCCGGTCGCATTTGAAGTTTACGCTCCCACTCGCGCGCTTTCGGCTAAGGCGAAGGAATTTGAAGAGCTCCACAAGGAGGCGCTCCTTCGTGTGAGCAATCAGGCAAACGCCGCGGTGCCCGAGGTGAAGAAGTCCCCTTCTTACTACAAAGCCCTCAATGATATCGGCGAAGGTCTCGGTCGTGATAAGGGCGTGGATCTCCTGCCGTTCTTCTTCGATGAAGCTAAGTTTGTGCGCATCCCTAATCAGGCCAAGCGTAACGCAAAGGTCGTCGCCGAGCTTTACAAGGAATGCCAAGGCCGCTTGACGCTGGGCCTCGACTTGCAGGGCGGTGTTTCCTTTACACTGAAGATCGACCCGACCGGCGTGGAAACTAATCCCGTTGGCGCCACTAAGGAGAACGCTATGTCACATTCGGAAATGGTCGCTCAGGCGCTCAAGGTCATGGAGCAGCGCGTGAATTCCGAAGGGCTTGCGGAGCCAGTCATCCGACCAGTCGGCGATCTTTCAATCGAAGTCCAGCTGCCGGGCACGGATGCCGCCAATAATCCCGGGGTGATGGAGAAGTTGAAGGCTCCGGCGAAACTCGAATTCCGCCAAGTCTACCGCTATAAGTTGCCTGCCCCTTCGGAAGCCGAAAAATCCGTTAAGTCGTTGCAAGACGCCGATGGGTCATATTCTCAGTATCAAGTCCTCGTCCAAGAGACGGAAGATGCCCGCACGGGTGAGATGCGTCAGACCCGTTATTACGTTCGCAAGCGCGCAGACGCCGATGGCTCGATTATCGAGAAGGCCACTGGGATGCCTAATCCCGACGGCGTCTCCTTTTACGTCGACATGCGCTTCACCTCTGATGGCGCCAAAAAGTTCGGCGACCTGACCGCCAAGATTGCCGAGAACAACAGCAACCAGTCCGTTGGACAGTTGGCCATCGTGCTCGATGGCAAGTTGCAGTCTGCCCCCACGGTGCGCGAAGCCATTCGCAGCTCAGGTGCGACCATCAGCGGTAATTTTAGCCGCGAAGAGGTAATCAGCCTAGCTAACGTTTTGAATAATCCGCTGAAGTTCCCGATGATCACGCAAGACGTGACCTCGGTTGGGCCGACACTCGCCAAAGACGCTCAAACGAAGTCCATCAAGGCTTCGGCAGTCGCCGTGGGTCTTGTCGTTCTCTTCATGATCGGCTTCTACCTCTGGGGTGGCTTTATCGCCGTCTTTGGCATGGTGGTCAATCTGGTGATGATGCTCGGTGCCATGGCCATCGCGGGTGCCACCATCACGCTTCCGGGGGTGGCCGCATTGGTGCTTACCCTCGGCATGGCGGTCGACGCCAATATCCTGATTCTGGAACGCGTGCGTGAGGAAGCTCGGGCCGGCAAAGATCGTGCCATGGCCCTCCGCGAAGGCTACAACCGCGCGACCTGGACGATCGTCGACGCCAATCTCACCCACTTGTTGGTCGCCTTGATCCTCGCCTTTATGGGCACGGGTCCCGTGCGTGGCTTTGGGATTACGCTGATCATCGGCATCTTCACGACGCTCTACACGACCCTCGTGACGTGCCGTGGCTTGCAGGAGCTTGCGCTCTCTCAGGGCATCATGAGCCGCATTTTTGGTCTACCAGTCTTTAAGCCCACCCTTTCTATCCAGTTCCTAGACTACGCCCGTAAGGCTTTCATTGTCTCTTGGGTGATTGTCGCGCTGGGGATTGGTGAATTGGCCGTGAAGGGTAAGGAAGCCTTCGGTAAGGATTTCCGCGGAGGTGAGTCGACCCTTGTCGCCATCGCCCCCGGCGCGAAGGTGGACATCGGTCGGGTCGTCAAATTGGCCGGTTCCATCGGCTTGCCTGATACTACCGCTACGGTGCAGACTCCGATTGGTGGGGGTGAGCCGACGCTCCGTATCGAGACCGAACTTACGAAGGATAAATCCAAGGGCGACTTCGCCAATCTTAAGAAAATCGTCACGGCGTTGAAGAAGGATTATCCAGAGATTCTCAAGGATGCGGCTTCGACCGAGGAGAAATTGATGCTCAATCGGGAGTCCATCGGGGCCTCGGTGAGCGGCGAATTGCGTTATAACGCGATCATCTCTGTCATCCTGGCCCTCGTGGGTATCGGCATCTACGTCTCGCTCCGCTTCGAAACCGGCTTCGGCGTAGCGGCGATGATCGCCACGTTGCACGACGTGCTGATGACCATCGCGCTATTCGTCTTCTTTGGCGGACAGTTTAACTCGGGCCTGATTGCCGCCATCCTGCTCATCATCGGTTACTCGGTGAATGACACGATCGTTGTCTTTGACCGAATCCGCGAAGAGCTCGGGCATAACCCTGGTCGCACGTTGAAAGACGTGATTCACTTCGCCATCAATCGCACGCTTTCCCGTACGGTCCTGACCTCCTCCACGGTCTTCCTCTGCGCTGTCGCCCTCTGGGCCTTCGGTGCCGGCGATGTCCGTCTCTACGGCGAGGTCTTTATTTACGGCGTGCTCACGGGAACCTTCTCCTCGATCTTCATTGCCAGCCCCATTTTCTATTGGTGGCACAAGGGTGATCGTAAGGGGGTGGATGCGGCGGAACTTCCGCGCACCTACTCCTGGGAAGCTGGCTCCGACACCAAATAAAGCAGCCGATTATGGCCGCCTGGTCTCACCGGGCTGCGGACGCGGGTCTCGCCCGTCGTATCGCAGTCTCGCTGGGGGTGAGTGAACCCCTCGCCTTTATTCTGGCTCGTTCCTTTGGGGACGAGGCCTCCGCGGAGCAACATCTTCGCCCGCAACTCGCCCACGTTTCCGATCCGTTTGCGGTCGGCGGACTACGGGAAGCCGCGGAACGCCTCGTGGTCGCGGCCGCCAAGGGGGAACGCATCGCAGTCCTCGGTGATTATGATGTCGATGGGGTTTCCAGCACCGCGATGCTCGTGCATTTTCTCCGCCGCCTCGGCGCCCAACCGGAATACTTCGTGCCCCGCCGATTAGAAGAAGGCTATGGCCTTTCGATGGCCGCCTTGGAGCGGGTGTTGGCCGAAGCTAAGCCTCAGTTGTTTGTGGCCCTGGATTGCGGAACGAATTCCAAACCCGAAGTGGATCGCCTGCGCGCTGAGGGCGTCGATGTCATTGTCGTCGACCACCACGTCGCCAAGGAAAGCCGGGTTACCTGTACACTGGTCAATCCGCGCGTCAACGATGCTGAGGACGCGCCTTGGCAATCCCTCTGCACAGCCGGCTTGGTGTTTAAGCTCGTGCATGGCATCTTGAAGGTGCTGCGTCTCGCCGGCGACGAACGGGGCACGAGTATCGCGGTGAAAGATTATCTGGATTTAGCTGCGCTTGGGACCATCGCCGACCTTGTGCCGTTACGCGCCGAGAATCGAATCTTAGCCGCCCACGGACTCCGAGCCCTTGGCGAGGCCCGGAGGCAGGGCGTCCGTGCCCTGATTAGTGTCAGCGGCATGGAGCCAGGCGGGGTACTTACCTCCGTCGATGTCTCCTATCGGATTGGCCCACGCATCAACGCCAGCGGCCGTTTGGCAGATGCCTCATTGCCTCTGCGCCTGCTGCTCTCAGATGACCCTGATGACTGTATCCGCGATGCCGCGCAGCTCGATGCCATCAATCGGGAGCGCCAGGAGATTGATAAGAAGGTTACCGAGGAGGCCACCGCTCAGGCCAAGGAGATGGGCGATCTCGCAGGCTATGTGGTCCATGGAGATTGGCATCCCGGAGTGGTCGGAATCGCCGCCGGGAAAATTTGTCGGGCGTTGGATCGCCCGGTCATTGTCCTCGGTAAGGAAGGGGAGAGTGCGAAGGGTTCTGGCCGCAGCGTGCCAGGTACCAATCTCGTGGAGGCACTCGGTGCCTGTGCCGATTTGCTCAAAACTTATGGTGGTCATCCGATGGCGGTCGGTGTTTCGCTCGATGTCGTTGATGTGCCCGCATTCCGTGAACGCTTTGCAGCGGCGATTGCCGCTCAGCGCCTGCTCGCTGGAGCACAGGTCGACGGACGCGACATTGATATCGCCCATTGGATTAAGCCCTCGGAGGTCACCGATAACCTGCTGGATGACTTGGATCTACTGCAGCCCTACGGTGAAGGGAATCCTGAACCCGTCTTCGGCTTCAGGAGTTTCGTCTTCGATCGCATGCCGACGCCTTTTGGGGACGGTAACTTCCGCCACCAATTGCCGCTGAGTGGTGGCCGTCGCCTCAACTTCGTCGCTTGGCGCATGGGCGACCGTCTACCTGAGGCAGGTAAACCCGTGGAGATGGCCGTACGCCTGCAATGGAACCGATGGCAGGGACGCCGTATCCCGCAGGCCGAAATCCTCGATTGGCGTTACGTCAGCTGAGAGTTGCCCGCAGGCGGACGAAGCTATTTTCCCTTCGGTGCGGGGACTTCCGTGACCGATTGGAGGGGCTTCGCCGCAGGCTGATCCTCAATGACTTTAATTTTAATTCTACCCGTATCCGCTAAGCCGGGGTAGAGGATGTAGATCTTCCGGAAACTCTCGCTTTGGAGGACGCGGGTGGCGAAGCCGAGTTTTTCTTCGCCGTTTTCAAAGCTTTTAATTTCGAGGCTGTAGTATGCCCCGCCTTTGACGCCGGACCGGAACGTCTTGAAGGTTTGAGGCGGGATGGGAAAGACCCCGGCTGGGACTTTGACCGAAATCGGGTAGGGGCAGAAATTCATGTAACGATGCGTCCCGTAGCCAAAGGTGGTTGGGTCGTCCGGCATGGCGATGATGCCTCCCTTGTCATTGGGTTGTGAAACCAGAAGGATGAGGTGTTGTCCGCTTTTACCAGCGGGTAGGTCGACCCACCAGGTCGGTGTGCGCGGCGGGCCTTTCATACCCGTCGAGTTATTCGGAGTTGTTTCGACCGCCCCGACGTCAGCGGTTTTGAGTAACTCGAATCTCGCCGGGCCGTGGTAAGTGAGATCGGCGGTAAGGGTGCCGGTGCCAATAGTGGTGGGCTTAAACTTACCACCGGTGATGAAGCCGTGGTCGAGGATGGGTAAATCCAGCGAAACGATTCGGAGATGAGCTTCGATGGGCGGCGGAGTGCTTTGCCCGGAAAGCGCGGCCGTCAAGATTCCCAGCAGCCCGACGCAGGCGTTAAATTTCGTCCTGATTAAGCCAGCGGACGGAGATGATTTTAAAGCGGCGGCCAAGTGCATGATTGAGAGGGGAAATTTTGGGGGAAAGGGCAGCGGGGACGCCAGAAGCGAGTGCATCCCATGAGATGACTAGAGGGCGCGGGGCACTGACGCCAGTCTCGGGTGCATTGGTAGCATCTATGTATTCAGGGGTGCGTTGCACCGTTGCCTCAATCCAGGTCTTGGCGGTCGACCCGGTGAGGGTGGTGGCATCACCGTAGCAGCGGATTTTGAAGGTGTCGGAGCGGGTGGCGAGGGCGGGTCCAAGGCTTTGCAGGAGGTCAGACTGGAGAAGATTACCAGGGGCGCCGAGGGCGGCAAAAGTGCGGCTGGTTCCGTTCTGGGAGACCATCTCTACGTTCTGGGGCTTGTAGGACCAGCTTGAGGTGAGGCTGGATATGGAGGCTTGGGTGAGGAAGGCGCTGGTGCCGATGCCGCTGATGAGGCGGTCACTCAGGCCGGTGTTGGCGTTTTGGTCGGCACGGAAGATGGCGGATTGTAAGGTGCCGCAACGTGCAATCTGGGGGGTCGAGCAGAGGAAGCGATTGATGAACTCGGAGAGACCGAGGTAAGGGGTGGAGGCGGTGCTGAGTCCGCGGAATAAGCGGGAGGTGGGTGGCGTTGCCTTAACGACGCCGGAGGGGTCAATGGGTTTGTTGGCAGAAGATTGATCCCACTCCGTGCGGACGAGTGAAGTGAAGCGAAGCTTGTTCTCATCCACGATGGCTTGGGCGAGGGCGGCAATCTGCACATCCGTTAAGTTGCTGAAGCCATTCCAGTTGCTGGCACTCGTCATGTTGCCGCTGGCGGCGCTACCGGCGGCGGTGTTCAGGGTGCGAGGGAAGGGGGCGTTCGTCGCCACTGGGCTGGAACCGTTAAATGCGGCGAGCTTCCGCGTAGATCCGAGAAAGGCCTCCCAGGCTTCGACGGAGGTCGAGTTGACGTTGAAGGCCCCGAGGTTAAGCAACGTGCTCGCTGTGCGTCGATAGTCGCCGAGGATAAGGTTGGGGTCTTCTCCCGTTGAGGTGGGCGTTAGGGTGAGGCGTGGATTATCGAGTGGGGCGATACCCGCCACATAGTCTTTAATGACGTCTGCTTTCTTTTTTACAGTATGTGGGGTGTCTCCGTTGAGGTTAGGGTCTTCAACGTAGAGGGTGTCGAGGGCGGCGCTTGTATCGGCATAATACTGCGTGAAGCCGGTCAGGTTACTGAGCCGCGGGGCTAGCGGGCTGGTGCTACTGGTCGCCATTTGTGGACCGATGCTTGAAAGGAAAAAACCATCCCAGATGGCCGCGTTGAGTAGGTATGTCTGATCGTATTCGGTCCAGTTGGCACCACTGTTATGGCACCACGCGTTTTCCGTGGGCACCAGGGTGGAGGCGAAGCTGTTGCCGATGCTCAGAAGTGGCTGTTGGTCCCGGGTTTCGAGGTTCGCGTGAGCATACTGGGCGAGGGAGGTGGGCTGGACGAGCGGGACTTCGCTCAAGATGACTTTGTCGCTGCCATCCGAACCATGGGAGTAGCCAGCATAGCCATTCGTTTTAGTCATGTCCGCCGAGGGAACCAATTCGATGAGGTTATCCCATGAGTCGGGGGTGGTGATTTTTAATTCATAACTTGGCACGGGCCCGTTGATGATCGCATTCGTGACGGGATCCCGACCCGCCCCGTCGGGTCGGCTACTCGCCGCCCAAGGATTCGAGTGGGTCAGGGTTGGGAAGGGGCTGGGGTAAGGGGTGGATCGCGTGTCCGCGACGTTGGCGTCAGCGGTCTTGGCCGCGATTTCAATCACGGTAATGATGGACGGCTCGTTCGGGTTCCCGAAGGCGTCGTATTTGTCGTGGATGGCGTCGTAAGTCAGGAAGAACTTTTCACCCGCGGGGTAGCCGTTGGTGCCGGGCTTAAGGTTCGTATAGGCGTTAGCATTAATATTCGAGTGAACTAATTCAGATTGCTCGCTGCTATTAAAGAAGAAGTCGGCAGTGCTACCGCTGTCTTTTATGATATCGTTGGGCCAGCAAGTGAGCGCATGGCGCATGCGGAAATTGCCGCTGGCGGGATTGATTTGCATCCCGATGGCGTGGGTGAAGTCGAACACGTTGGCGGCGCCAAAGCCCCAGTTGTCAGCGTGATCGAAGAAGCCGCCCGTGGTGGAATAACTATTGGACAGCTTCACGGCTTGATTCCAACTCTGCGTGCCCGGCGGGCAGGAGAAGACACGGGTTTCACCCGGACCGATGACGACGTCCTTGGGCAGGAAAAGTTTAAACATGTCTGCGGCGGTCGACGTGGAGGCCTGCTGCATGTTGAAGAACTGGCTCATCGGAATGCTCTGCGGGTGGGTGGGGTCGGCATAATTACGCACAACGAAATTCCATTTGGACATATCTGAGAACGATATGGCGACGGATTCATCGTTGCTGGCTTTCATGCTCCGGAACTGCAGGGCGACGTTGTACGGATTATGGATGGAAACGACGGGGGTAAGGTTAAGCTCAAGGCTCACGGTGGTCGTCGTGTATTGCACCCAGACCCACCTTTTCCCGTTCCACGTCCGGATGGGATCGCTGAGGGTGACCGTCACCGTTTTATTGACGCTGGCTACGAGCTGGACCCGACTCACATAAGGCGTGACGGCGCAATTGAGGGGGCGTGGGATGGGCTTGGTGGTGTCGCCGCCCATGAAGTCGGCGGCGTTGGGATTAAGGGTGACGGTTTGGCTGCCATTGAAGATATCGGAATAAGTGTAAAGGCTGTCGCGAAGATGCGAGGTGTCGGGGTAAGTGACGCCCGTTATCGGGTCCGTGATGTTCGGGATTGTCGGGGTCCCTTCTGGGTGGGAAGCGCCGACGTTTGGATAGTAGGAACGTGCGAGCAGAGTCGGGGCGCTGCCGAGGCTGCGGGGGGCGACATTACTTGAGCCGCCCCAGCCTAATTGTTTATAGAGCCGATGGTAGTCGCGCAGTGCCCACCAGGTTGGGCCGCGCACCACTTGGGGCGATAAAAGGGTTCCTTGGAAGTTTGACCGATTGAAGATGGGGGCCGCCTTATAGTTCAGGCCGCTCGTGCCGATTTTCATGATCGGTGCCGGATTGGATTCGAAGCCCGCGAGGTTATGGCTCGCCGCTGCGAGTTTCCCGGAGCTGCCATCGATACCGCTGCCAAACTCACTGGCGGCGAATTGATTATCGCTCAATTCAAAGGCGACGGAGAGGTCGCGCTTAAGCCCACCGTTGGCCGAGTCGGCTAAGACCCCAGCGGAGATGAAACTAATATCGTGAAAAAGACGCTTATCGCAATTAGTGAATAAATCTGTGGTGGCGGTGAAGCCAGAAGTCAGGCTTAAGTTAGAGGCTTTATCGATGAGCCCGAGGTCGGTGGGTTTGGCGAGGGTGCCCAGGCCAGGCAACAGGCCGAAGGCGGCGGCCGATGGGCTGCGGAGCGAGATGAGTTGATCGGCCGTAGGTGCCGTCTGGTTACGTGCATCCGCGAGATTGATGCGGGCCTTGATGCCTTCGTCCCCAATCCAGTAAGCGTAGCTTCCAGTGATATTGCCGGGTGCATCGCCCCCGATGCTGGCTCCAGGTAAATCGATTCTCGCGAGGGTGACGAGACCGCTGGGCTTGGCGATGCTCAGCGAACTCGCGCTGGTGAGGCCACTCTCTGGGCCCGTGGTGCTGCCTGTACCGACCAAGGGGACGGTACGATCGGCGGGCGGGGTGTAGTCGGCCTGCCAAGGCACCCAGATCGAAAGCGGATAGTCTCCGGTGAGTCGGGAGCTCGAGAACCGTTGGTAACTGCTTAACGATTCGGCCGCTGGGCCGAGGGTGACCGACTGGGAGCCCGCTGGGACATCATGACGTCCGCTGACCAGCCATGCCGGGGGCATGTCGGGGAAATCTGTCCGCCAAATCCCCGTCCACATGGGGTTTTTTAAGGCGGAGGGGAGGACGCCTGGTTGGGTGATGTCTGCCCGGGCGGTGGAGCGCTGATCGGGTCCCGCTTCCTGTTGGAGATGCCCCAGGGCGAGTTTTAGTGAAACGATGGCGTTGAGCTTTGCATGGATCTTTTGCTGGCTATGACTCGAAAGGCGGGCTTCGACCGAGATGAAGGAGGCCAGGACAATAATCACCAAGACCAGCATCGCCATGACGGTGAGCGAAAGAACGAGGCTGAATCCTCGGCGTGCTTTTCTTTGGTCTGCCATAATAGCCCCACCTGGGTGTGTATAAGGATTATCACCTAGTCTAAGTGCCCATGCAAGAGCCTATCCGTTCATTAAGAGGGCGGTAATTGGTGTGTAAAATTAGAGTCAAAATCCCCGCAGTGTAGGGGGCTTAAACATGTCAACTAGACCAATAAACCGAAGTATCTCCCAAGGAAATCTATTGCAAGAGGGGCTTCTTCGGGTAGTTTACATCCAACATGAAAACCCCTCCTGTTCTTGCCGTGCTCCTTCTCTCTGCTGGTTCTTTACTCGCAGCCTCGTCCACCACGACGACCACGACGACGACGACCACGACTAAGCCTACCCCGCCTCCTGCGGTCGTTGTGGTCAAGCAGCCCTGCACGCAAGTTACGAATCACAACGAGCGCGATGAGCGTTTCGATCGCGATGATCGCTTTGAAAAAGGTCGGAACGGTGCCGAAAACCGCAAGGTAGTCGTAACGCCTGCTGCCGCCAAGGCTGGTACCTGCCAAAAGAAGTAAGCGATTCTTTCGCTGATTAAAAAGGGCCGACATTTTGTCGGCCCTTTTTGTTTCCAACGGCTCAGTGGTCTTCGCAGTATCGCCGGTATGCCCCGAAAGTTATTACTGCTGATTGCATGTCTAGGTGCCGATGCGCTTGTTGCCGCCGATGCGCCCTATGGCTCCTGCAAGCCTTCCAAGGATGGAATCGGTCGCACCTACATGGGGCGCGAGATTGCCCAGGTGATGGGCCATCCAGGTATCGGTTGGCTAGAGCGCAGTGATCGCGAGAAAGAAGAGGCACCCACAAAAGCGATTGCGCTCCTCGATTTAGCTCCGGACGCAGTGCTTGCCGATATCGGGGCGGGTTCGGGGTACTATTCTTTTCGTATCGCCCGCAAGTTGCCGAAGGGAAAGGTGGTGGCCGTCGACATTCAGCCTGAGATGATCGATTTTCTGAAGAAAGAGTCGGACAAACTTGGCGTTAAGAACGTCCAGCCACATCTGGGCACGATTGAGTCTGTCCAATTACCGCCTGCTTCGATTGATGCCGCCCTGATGGTCGATGCTTATCACGAGTTTGATCATCCCGTAGAAATGCTGGCTTCGCTCCGGATTGCTTTGAAATCCAAGGGGCGCATCTACCTTTTAGAATATCGTGCCGAAGACGATAATGTGCCCATTAAGACGCATCACAAGATGACGGAAGCTCAGGCGCGCAAGGAATTCGAGGCGGCGGGCTTCAAGTTCGTAATCAATAAGCCTGACCTGCCCTGGCAGCACCTGCTGATTTTCGAAAAGCCCTGATCACGCCTCAGGCGCCGACGTTCTTCTTGATGTCCTTAAGTTGCTGGAACTCGGGCTTGGCGGTGTAGAACTTGTCGAGTGGGTAGCAGCCCGATATCAAGCCGTTGCGCGGCGCGGTCGTGCAGTCGCTAAAGGTCCGGCAGACAAATTTGGATTCTATGCTGCCGTTCTTGGCCGCATCGGCCAGCATGCTCGGGTAACTGAGGACGGCCCGACCAATACCGATGGAGTCGCTGCCGCCGGTGCGCAGGATATGCTGAGCGAGGTGCGGGAGGTATTCCTGGACGTAACTGAGCCCGGAGCTGACGACCATCATGTCGTGGGGTGCGCGTTCACGGACGGCCCGAACTGCCTGCACCTGGCGGGCCACATCTATGAGGGGATCGTGGGCTGCCTGATAGCCATCGCTGGGCGGGTAAGCCGCGGGGCGCTGGAGATGTGGCGTGTAATAAGGCGAGCCCGCCGTGGTGTTGAGAATCTTCACTCCCAGTTCGCCGAGGAGCTGCACGAAGGCGAAGGTTTCGGTGAGGTCGATTTCGGTGGGCTTAGCCGGGTTGACGCCAAAGGCGAAATGGTAGGGGAGCAGATGGGCGTGTTCCTCCGGGATGCCGGGACCGAGCTTGCCGGGGACGCTCAAGGCGGGATCCGGTCGGAAGGGTGCCATATCGAACAGGCTGAGGCGCACGCCGATATCGATGGCGTTATCGTCCGCGCGAATGCCGGCGATGATGTCGCGCAGAATGCGCGTACGATTTTCGAAACTCCCACCGAACTTGCCGGGTCGGGTGTGGGCGCTGAGAAATTCGTGTAGGAGGTAGCCGTGGCAGTGCTTGAGGTCGACGAAGTCGGCCCCGCAATCGCGGGCGATGCGGGCGGCGCGGACATAGCAACGAATCAGTTCCTCGACGTCGGCGTCGGTCAGGACTTGGTCGTCGGAGGTGACGTTGAATTTCTTGTCGAGGAGTGGGTGGCGGTAGGCTACGCGGGACTCCCAGCGCTTCTTGTCATGGGGCCGGCAGAAGCGGCCGGAATGGGTAAGTTGGAAGCCGATGACGAGGTCATCGATCGAACCCCAGCGTGCGAGGTGCTCGGCCTTCAGGAGGCTGACGAGTTCGGTGATACCGGCTTGATTCGTCTCGTTGATAATTAACTGATTCATGTTCGCCCGCCCATCGGCCCTCACGGCCATGGCTTCCGCCCCGCAAATAAGTTTCGCTCCGCTTGCCCCGAAGCGTTGCCAGCGCCGCTTCATCTCCTCGGAGGTCCCGCCGGTGGTGGTACCGTCCCAGCCTTCCATGGGGTGAATGGCGATGCTATTACCAATGGTCTTTCCGTTGATCTTGCTCCGGGTAATTGGCTGCAAGAGCGGGTTGCCCGGCCCGGCTTCGATGGAATCCTCCAAGGGGAGGTCGGCGCCAACGGCGGCACAATGGGTGCGGAAGTCCGCGACGGTCTTGAGGGACGCGACTCGGGTGAGTTTAAAGGGCGTACTCATGGCTCAGCGGAGCGCTTCGATCCGACGGGCGAGGTCGGCGAGGATCTCACGGTCAGATTCCGGACGCTTGGCCGAGCGCGGGTGGGTGTCGTCGCACCTAATCCAGCCCCGAAGTTTGAGGAACATCGCAGCAGAGTGTTTATATGCAGGGACAGGTGGGCGAAAGGCGAGGAAGCCGAGATACTGAAGAAGGTCGTTAATCTCGTAGAAGGAGGCGTCGCCGTTTTCCCAGGCTTTGTCCCGTAAGGCAAAGGCTTCGGGAGCGAAGGTGCTCAGCCCGAGAAGGTAGTCGCTGCCGTACATCACCATGTCGATGGCGAGGTCGTTGCCAGTGTAGACGCGGAAGTCCGGGCGGGTGGCATCGCGCAGGGCGAGGCGTTCCCATTCGAGGTCGCGGCGGAGAGACGAATGCTTGGCGCCGATGCATGAGTCGATGCCCATCAATCCTCGGTAGACCTCGAGCGAATAGATTTTTCCGAACGGCGCAAACATCTGGCCGAGTTCGAAGCCCACGAATCGCGGGGCATGGCGGCCGATGGCGGCATACGCCTCCACGATTTTTTCATCGCTTTGATCGGTTAGGCCGTAGCTCTGAAAGATGACCGGTGTGCCCCCGTACTGCTGAATCAAATCAATCTGGCGGGCGTAGGCGGCGAGGTCGAAGGCGGCCCCGGGTTGATCGAGGACGAAGGCGCCAGCGACAAACCATTTACCGCCCGTCTCCGCTTGGGTGATTTGCAGGGCTTTCCGACGGATTGTGTCGTCGATGAGATTGCCGAAGCCTGTATCCATGTTTACGGCCGGAGCCAGGCCCGCTGCAACGGTACGGCGGACGTGCGCCGTGAAGCCCACCCAGTCGATATCACCGTTGGCGTGGAAGGGGAGCAGGATAGCGGAGCTGCCTTCGATGCGGCGCTTACGGCGAATCATGCCGATGGGCTCGGGGTGCGTCGGGGTGCTCATGCGTGAAGGATTGATATCCCCCCATTAACGCCAAACCCGTGCGACGGAACAAGTCCCAACCGCCGTAGGGTAAATCGTTCCTTGAAGCCTCGCGATTAGTCCATCTGATGGAGCCGAAACCATGACACTTACCGATTCGAAGAACGATGCCATTACCAAGGGGATGCAGATGACCCTCCTGGCCGGCTTTCTAGGTTGGATGATGGATGGGTACGAGCAGGCGCTTTTTCCGATGCTGGCGGGGCCCGCGTTAAAGAGCATGGCGCCGCCCGATGTCGTCGAACTTGGTACCCAGGCGATTAATGGTTGGGTCGGCGTATGGATGGGTAATATCACGGCTGCTTTCCTCGTTGGCGCAGCCTTTGGTGGTGCTGCCTTCGGTTGGCTGGGAGACCGCATTGGACGGGTGAAGGCGATGTCCTTTAGTATTCTTTTCTATTCGATCTTCAGCGGGGTCTGTTATTTTGCGACTGACCCACTTCATCTCACTGGCGCTCGCTTCATGGCCGCTCTCGGCATGGGTGGTGAATGGGCGCTCGGGGTGGCCCTCGTCATGGAAGCTTGGCCAGAACGGCATCGCTCCAAGATGGCAGGTGCCATCGGTATGGCGGCGAACCTCGGTATGGTGCTCGTGGGCTGCATGGCATTACTGAAGCCAGCGGATGAGAATTCTTGGCGTATCCATTTCTTAATCGGAGCTTCGCCCGCCATCCTGACTTTACTGATTCGTCTCTTCGTCCCCGAATCTGAAAAGTGGGAGCGCGCCAATGCGAAGGAGGCATTATCGACGGTGCCCGCCAAATCCCGTCTAGCTGAAATCTTCAGTGGTGAACTGCTCGTCCCAACGGTTTCAGGAATCTTGATGGTGTCGGTAGTTTTCATTGGTACTTGGGGTGCGGTCCAATGGATTCCGCTCTGGATTTCCGAATTGGCCGGCCCGGAGAGTCCTCGAGCGAAGGCGCTCGCGATGGTTATTGTTTCTGTGGGGGCCTGTGTCGGTACGATGGTCGCCCCCTTGCTGTTGGCCCGCTTTCGCCGGCGGACTGGGTATCAATTGCTCTGTATGTTCGCCCTTGCCGCGACCATGTGGATTTATCGGACGGACGCTGATTGGAGCGGTCCCCGGCTTTTCGGCATCTTCCCGTGGCTGATGGCCCTGAAGGTCTTCACCCTCGGTATGTCGGCGACGGCTTTCTTCGGCTTCTTCCCGCTCTACTTACCTGAGCTATTTCCGACCCGCGTCCGGGCAACGGGGCAAGGGGTCTGCTACAATACGGGTAGGCTGATCGCAGTTCCCTTTGTTCTGCTCAGTGGGAAGTTGGTTGAAATCCTCGGTGGCTATCAGCATGCCGCCGCTGCTATCACCTTGGTCTACCTGGTTGGCTTGTTCGTCGCTTTTCTAGGGAAGGAAACCTCCGGTCAGGCTTTGCAGGAATAATTTCATGAACCCTCGCGACGTCCAGATCCGTGCGGTGCGCTGGCATGCCTTGCCGGTCACGCTGCGTCTGCCTTTAAAGTTTGGCCATGAGACGGTGACGAGCGTGGTCTGCGCCCGCGTCTGCGTCACGGTCGAGAAGGCCGATGGCTCCCGGGCCGAAGGGTGGGGTGAAACCCCGCTGAGCGTACAATGGGTTTGGCCCTCGCCGGTGGCCTATGATGTCCGCCTCAAGGCTTTGCAGGATTTCTGCAATGTGCTCACGGAGGCCTACGCCTCTTATCCTGTCCGCGGCCACGCCATGGAGATTGGCCATGAGTTTCTGGAGCAAATGATGCCAACACTGCTCCAGAAATTTAACACGACGTTGCCCGAAGGCGTCGTTGTTCCGACCCTTGCCGCGCTGGTTTGTTGCTCGCCCTTCGACCTCGCCCTGCACGATGCCTACGGGAATGCCCACGGCGTCCCGACCTATACGACCTATTGTGCTCCTTGGATGAATCGCGATTTGTCATCGTACCTCACTCCGGCGGCTGACGCCCCGCAGGTGAATTTCGCCGGACGCTATCCGTCTGAGTATTTCCGCTCTCCGGTCACGACTAAGCTGCTGGCGTGGCATCTCGTGGGAGGGTTGGATTTCCTGACCCTCGCCGAGGCGGGGGCCAACGTGCTCACCGACGGCTACCCGACCTCCCTTGATGAGTGGATTCGTGTCGATGGACTCAAGGCACTGAAGGTGAAGCTGCGTGGTAATGATGCGGCTTGGGATTTCGAGCGCCTGAAGCGCATCGCGGCCATCGGCCTGCCGCTCGGGGTCGAACTCTTCACGGCCGACTTCAATTGCACGGTCATGGATCCAGCTTACGTCAACGGCGTGCTGGATCGCGTGAAGGCCGAATTGCCCGAACTCTGGCAACGCCTGAGCTACGTCGAACAGCCTTTTCCCTACGAGCTCGAGGAGCATCTCATTGATGTCCATTCAGTCAGCGCTCGCATGCCGCTCTTCCTCGACGAGAGCGCCCATGACTGGCGCATCGTTCGACTCGGACGCGAACTCGGCTGGACGGGCGTCGCGCTCAAAACCTGTAAAACTCAGACGGGTGCGATTCTCAGTCTGTGCTGGGCGCGTGCCCATGGGATGCAGCTGATGGTCCAGGATTTGACGAATCCGATGATGGCGCAGATGACGCACATCCTCCTCGCCGCCCATGCGCCGACCATCGCCGGGGTGGAAACGAACGGCATGCAGTTCTATCCCGCGGCATCGGTCGCCGAAGCCAAGGTGCATCCCGCGCTCTATTCCCGCCGTGGCGGGATGGTCGATGGCTCCAGCCTGCGCGGTAGCGGTTTCGGTTATCGATTAGCCGAAATTACGCGCGATTTGCCGCCCCCCCGCTGTTCCTCGGGGCTTTAAGCCCCAATCGGCTTGCTAGCGAGGGTAGGGAGGGTTTGTTCGAACCCACCCCAATCCCATGTTGTTTCGCTCATTCCTCCTCAGTCTGTTGGCGCTTAGTGCCCTCGCTGCCGATGCCCCTAAGCGCAAGGTGCTCTTCTTCACCAAGTCTTCGGGCTACGAGCACGAGGTGATTTCCTACAAGAAGGGACAGCCTAGCTTCGCCGAGAAACAGCTCCTCGAAATGGGGGCCGCCAATAATATTGAATTCGTCTTCTCCAAGGATGGTTCGAAGTTCTCGCCCGAGTATCTCGCGCAGTTCGACACCGTGATGTTCTACACCACCGGCGACCTCTGTTCCGAAGGTACGGACAAGAATCCTCCGATGACGCTCGCGGGCAAGAAGGCGCTCTTTGATTACGTCCGCAGTGGTAAGGGCTTCGTTGGCACGCATTCCGCCGCCGATACTTTCCACACGGATAACGAATCCGCCAAAGGGCCGGAGCGTTTTAAGAATCACGGCGATAAGGCCGATGATTACGTGCATTTCCTTGGCGCTGAGTTCATCCGCCACGGCAAGCAACAGGTTGGTCGCAATCAGGTGATCGACCCTTCCTTCCCTGGCTTCGCCAAGGTGGGGGCTTCGTACGAGTTCATCGAAGAGTGGTATACGCTGAAGGATTTCGTCGCCGATATCCACGTGCTCGCCGTTTTCAATGACCCTGCCCTGGAAGGCGACGACTACAAGCGTCCGGCCTATCCGAACACCTGGGCCCGCCTAGAGGGTAAAGGCCGCGTCTGGTACACCGCCATGGGTCACCGCGATGACGTTTGGACCAACCCGACTTTCCAGCAGATTCTCGTCGGTGGCCTCAAGTGGGCCATGGGTGATGCCAAGGCGGCGGATATGACGCCTAACCTTCTCAAGGTCGCCCCCGGTGCCATGACGAATCAGCCCTTTACGCCTTCGCCGGCTCCGAAGGCCAAGAAGGCCGACGCCAAGAAATAAGTCCTCATCGCAGGGCGGGCCGCAAAGCCCGCCTTGCTAATTTCTAGGCCGTTTCAACTGTCACTCCATGAGCGAGACCCCCGCCGAAGCCACCAAGTGGAGCGAGCTTTCCATCCATCAGAAGAAGTCTGGCTTCGCCGCCTGGCTTGGCTGGTTCTTCGATGGTCTCGATCTCCACCTCTACACGCTCGTCGCGACGGTCTTCGTGGCCGAGCTGTTAATGGTCAAGGAGACCGACCCTGATGTCGGCCGTTATAGTTCGTACATTCAGGCGGCCTTCTTGCTCGGCTGGGCCTTGGGTGGTGCCTTCTTTGGCATCATCGGTGACCGCCTCGGTCGGAGCCGTACGCTGGTCCTGACGATTCTCACCTACGCACTCTTCACCGGCCTTTCATTCTTTGCCCACACTTGGTGGCAGCTGATGATTTTTCGCTTCCTGGCGGCACTCGGCATCGGTGGTGAATGGGCGGTCGGCGCTTCGCTGCTCTCCGAGACTTGGCCGAAGAAGTGGCGCCCGTGGATTGCGGCCGTACTTCAGTGTGCGGTCAACTTCGGGATTCTCGCTGCTATTGCCGCTGTGTTCCTTCTTCAGCTGGTTCCTGGTTACAGTCCCCGTTGGGTCTTTCTGATCGGCGTGCTGCCGGCGTTTGTCACGCTTTGGATTCGTAAAGAGGTACCTGAGACAGCCGAATGGTCTGCCGAACAGGGGAAGCGCTCCGCGCCGCCGATGAGCGAACTCTTCAGCTTTAATATTCGTCGCACCACGATGATTGCCTCGTTGTTGTGCGCGATTTCGCTAACCGGACACTGGTGCTTCATGTTCTGGCAGCAGGCGTTCATCCGTTCACATCCTGCAGTCATGGCACTTACGTCCGGCAAGCCCGAGGTGGAGGCAATGGCCATCAAGGCCAAGATTGTCTCGGTCGCTCTCTTCTGGGTCATCTCCGCTTCCGTGATTGGCAACTTCGCTTCTGGCTGGGCGGCGCAGCGTTTCGGCTACCGCCGAGCTTTGGCGGTTTTTTTCGGCGTCTACTTCGTTCTGATGGCCGTCACTTTTGCCATGCCATGGAGCCTGTCCGCGACCTATGCGCTCTATGCGGGTATCGGTTTCTGCCAAGGGGTCTTCGGTCTCTTTACGATGGCCTTGCCGCCGCTCTTCCCGACCTTGTTGCGCACGACGGGTGCTGGCTTCAGTTATAATATCGGTCGTGTCTTCGCCGCCGCCGGCACGGTCTTCTTCGGCATCTTCGCCAAGCCCTCTGATTTTAGCTCGGTCCTGCTTTATGCCTCGTTCCTTTTTCTGCCCGCCGCCATCCTGGCGATGTGGCTGCCGACTGAAGAGGCTACTTCCTGAGTCCGCCTAGTCCAGCGATTGCCTTGAACTCCGCGGCGGTCACGGGGGTGACGGAGAGTCGATTGCCTGGTCGGAGGATGAGCATCTCCTTGAGTGCTGCGCATTCGCGGAGGTCGGGTAGGCTGACAAGCTGTTTGAATGACTGGTAATACGATACCTCGATGCAACTCCAGCGGGGATTATCCTTGGTCGACTTGGCGTCGTAATAATCAGACTTGGGTTCGAATTGCGTCGGATCGTTGAAGGCTTCCTTGGAGACCTTGGCGACGCCGATGATGCCTGGCTCGTCGCAGTTGGAATGATAGAAAAGCACGAGGTCGCCGACTTTGGCGGCGCGCATGAAGTTACGCGCCTGGTAATTGCGTACGCCCGTCCACGGTTCCTTGCCCTTGCGTTCGAGTTCTTGGAAGGAGAACTCATCGGGTTCAGACTTCATCAGCCAGTGGTACATGCGGCCAAGGTGCAGGGTGGGGCGGCCTTTTCAAGGCCGGGCTGTGGTCTTGCCCTTTCATCGCCGGCTAGCCTAATCACCCCGTGCGCCTGTTGGACTCCCATTGTCATCCTGAATCCGTCCTCAAGGCGGGTCGGCTCGCCGCATGGGTGGGCGAATGTCGTGCGGTGGGCGTCGAAGGCGTGGTCGCCATCGGTACTGACCTCAAGGATTGGTCCGCGTACCGGGAGTTGGCTTCAACTCAGCCAGATTTCTTTCGCCATACGGTGGGCCTGCACCCTTGTCATGTGGAGGAAGGTTGGGAGGAGACGGTTGCCGCCATCTCGCCTTACTTCGCCGACGCCACGCATCCCGCCGCTCTCGGCGAAATTGGCCTCGATTATTTTCGACTGCCGACGGATGAAACCGAAGCCACTCGCGTCAAAGGCTGGCAACAGGAGGCTTTCCGACAGCAGCTTTCGCTGGCCTATCAATT
>CAIKRN010000002.1 GCA_903829855.1 uncultured Opitutia bacterium | reverse complement strand
GGAGGGAGCCGACGTCAAGTTCCGCAGCATCGCGCTCACGAAGATCCCAGACAACACCCTCACTGACTCTGAGAAGGCCGACGGCTGGAAGCTACTCTTCGACGGACGGAGCAACAAAGGCTGGCGCTCCGCCAAGGGACCGGACTTCCCCAAGGAAGGCTGGACGATTGAGAAAGGCCAGCTCCACACCGCCGCTTCGGGCGGAAAGGAATCCGCCGCCGCGGGGGACATCATCACCACCGCCCGTTACAAGAAGTTCGAAGTCTCCGTCGATTTCAAACTCACCAAAGGCGCGAACAGCGGCCTAAAGTACTACGTGCAACCCGACCTCAACCAGGGTGCGGGCTCCGCCTTCGGTCTGGAATTCCAGATGCTGGATGATGCCGTCCACCCGGACGCCAAACTCGGTCGCGATGGCAATCGCACCGTCGGTTCGCTCTACGACCTGATCACCGCTCAGAACAAGCGTCCAAATGCCATCGGCCAGTGGAACAACGCCTACGTGATCACTAAGGGCTCCAAGGTCGAACACTGGCTCAACGGCCGACTGGTCCTCGCTTACGACCGCTCGACCCAGGAATTCCGCGACCTCGTCGGTAAGTCAAAGTATGCCGATCCTAAGTACGGCAAGAACTTCGGCGAGTGGGCCGACGGACACATCCTCCTGCAGGAACACGGCGACGAAGTTTGGTTTAAGAACGTGAAGCTCCGCGACCTCAGCCCTAAGCCTCCCGCCAAGAAGGCTCCGGCCAAGAAGGTCGACGCTGAAGCGAAAAAATAAGCCGATCCACCGCACCGAAAAGGCCGGACGACGAAAGTCGCCCGGCCTTTTTATTGGCCGTGCTTCTCGACCATTGCAGGCCGTCGCAGACCGACCTAGACATACCCCACACAGCTGCCATGCGCTCCGTACACCTCCTCGCCGCCCTGTGGGCCACTTTCGCCAGCCTCGCCGGCGCCGAGCAGAAACCTACCAACGTCCTCTTCGTCATCGCCGATGACTGGGGCCACGGCCACGCCAGCGCTTACGGCTGCCCATGGGTGAAGACCCCGAACTTTGATCGCGTCGCCAAGGAAGGGCTATTGTTCATCAATGCCTACACCCCCACGGCCAAGTGCACGCCATCGCGTTCCGCGATTCTCACGGGCCGCCACCCTTGGCTACTCGGTGCGGCGGCGAACCATCAGTGCGTCTTCCCGCCCGAGCATGAAATTTTCCCAGACGTGCTCGAGCGCAATGGCTACACCTACGCCAGTTGTGGCAAGGTGTGGGCCCCGGGGCTTTCGCTCAAAGCCGACGGCAGCAAACGCCGCATGGACGGAAAACTTTTCAATCGCCGACTAGCCACGCCGCCCGCTACAGGCATGGCCAAGACCGATTACGCGGCGAACTTCCACGACTTCCTCGAGCAGTCTAAGCCAGACCAGCCTTGGTTCTTCTGGCTGGGCTTCCACGAACCGCACCGGGAATACGAACAAGGTAGCGGACTGCGCCTCGGCAAGAAACTGTCCGACGTGGATCACGTTCCCGCCTATTGGCCAGATAACGCGGTGATTCGCGGCGACATGCTCGACTACGCCCTTGAGGTCGAACACTGCGACCGTCACCTCGGACTCATCCTAGACGACCTCGAAAAACGCGGTGAACTCGACCGCACGCTCATCATCGTCACCAGCGATAACGGCATGCCCTTCCCGCGGGTCAAAGGCAGCACCTACGAAGACGCTAATCACTTACCCATGGCCGCTCGCTGGCCAGCTGGCATCAAGAATCCCGGACGCAAGGTCAGCGACTATATCAGCTTCGCCGACTTCGCTCCCACCTTCCTGGAAGTCGCCGGAGTTAAGTGGCCTAACCACGGCCTCGCCCCCACATCCGGGCGTAGCCTCACCGACATCTTCCGGAGTGGGATCGATGGCCGGAGCAATCCCGCGCGCGACCACACCCTCATTGGACGCGAACGCAACGACCTCGGCCGACCTGGTGACGTTGGGTACCCGATTCGTGGTATCGTCAAAGACGGCCTCGCCTACTTAGAGAACTGCGAACCATCCCGTTGGCCGGCCTGCAATCCCGAGACCGGCTACCTCGACACGGATGCCAGCCCGACCAAGACTTTTATCCTGCAAGCACGCCGCGATAAAGGCAGCGACCCGTTCTGGAGCCTTTGTTTCGGCATGCGACCTGGCCAAGAGCTCTTCGACCTCGCCGCCGATCGCGATTGCGTCACGAACCTCGCGACCAAGCGCGCCACCGAAGTTGCGGCACTCCGTACGCAGATGTGGGCGGAGCTCAAAGCCCAAGGCGACCTGCGGGCCATCGGACGCGGGGCTGAATACGAAGCCCACCCGTCAGCAGATTTCAAAAAGAACCATTTCTACGAACGCTATATGCGCGGCGAGCTACTGGATGCCGGCTGGGTAATTAAGAGCGATTACGAGAAAGAACCCCTCAAATGAAAACCCTCCTCGCAGTCCTCGGTTGCTTCATCGCGGCCATCGGTAGCGCCGCTGACGCCGAACGCCCCAACATCGTCTTCTGTTTTGCGGATGACTGGGGTCGCTATGCCGGCTGCCTAGACAAGGTCGATGGCGGCCGTCCAAGCCTCAATCAGATCATCAAGACGCCCAATATCGACCGCATGGCTGGCGAAGGTGCTATCTTCCGCAACGCTTTCGTCACCGCCCCGAGCTGCACACCTTGCCGGAGTTCCTTGCTCTCCGGACAATACTTCTTTCGTACGCACATGGGAGCAATCCTCAGCGGCGCACGGTGGAATAGCGCTATCCCGACTTATCCGCTGATGCTCCAAGATGCCGGCTACCACATTGGCAAGATGTATAAAGTATGGAGCCCCGGCACGCCCGCCGACGCCCCCTACGGCGGACAGAAGAACGCTTTCGAAAAAGCCGGACACACCTATAACCGCTTTTCCTCCAACGCCACCCTCATGGTCAAGGATGGTAGCACGTTTGAAGCCGCCAAGGCCAAGCTCCTCGGCCAAGTACGTGCTAATTTCACCTCCTTCCTTGATGCCAATAAAAGCGGCAAGCCGTTCTGCTTTTGGTTCGGCCCCACCCTCACCCACCGGAGTTTTGAAAAACACTCCGGAGCGAACCTCTGGAAGATTAACCCGGATGACCTCAAAGGAAAGCTCCCCGCATTCCTCCCTGATGTTCCCGAAATCCGGGATGACGTGGCCGACTACATGGGCGAAATCCAGGCTTGGGATGCTGGCGTCGGCGAAATCATCGCCGAACTCAAAGCCCGCGGACAATTCGATAACACCATCCTCATCATCAGCGGCGATCACGGCATGCCGGGCGTACCTGCCGGTAAGTGTAACCTCTACGACCATGGCACCAACGTCGCCCTGATCGTCCGCGGCCCCGGTGTGAAAGCTGGACGCGTCATCGATGACTTCGTGAACCTCATGGACTTAGCTCCGACGTTCTTGGACATTGGCCACGTCGCGACCCCTGCCGTCATGACTGGACGCAGCATCCTGCCGCTCCTGAAGTCGGAACAAGCCGGCCAGATCGACCCGACCCGCACCTGGGTGGTGACCGGCCGCGAACGTCACGTCGGTATCGCCCGCGAAGGCAATCTGCCTTACCCGCACCGGGCGCTACGCACTAAGGATTTTCTCTATATCCGTAATTTCGCACCCGAACGGTGGCCAATGGGCTCACCCAATTTCACCAACCGGACGGACATGCCCAAGCTGGAGGAGATTGAAAAAGTAACCTTCGCCACCTTCGCTGACATGGATGCGAGCCCGACGAAGGCATGGATTGTGAACCAATTCGATAATGCGCAATACAAGTGGAATTACGATTACGCCTTTGCGAAACGTCCGGCGGAAGAACTCTACGACCTCGCCAAGGATCACGACCAGATGAAGAACGTCGCGGCCGACCCCGCCTACGCCGAAATCACCAAGCGGCTGAAGTCTCAGCTCATGGACACCCTCGTGAAAGCCGAGGATCCACGCGTCACTGGCGACGGGTCCACGTTCGATAAACCGCCCTTCACGGTCCAGGCCCGGTAAGTAATAGGGCAAGGCAGCCCTTAAGGCCTTAAGGGCAAGACACTTTCAGACCGCTGATGTGCTTCATCAGTTTTTACGCTACCCACGCATAGCCGTTTAAATCTCTGGCAGGCATTCATCAAAGTATAAAATAGCCTACGTGGACTTCATCCAGACTCCCATCGCGCAAGCAAAACAGCCTCCGAACCTTTACCGACTCGGGGCTATCTACGGCTTCCTCTGGGGATGCGTCGCGATCGGCATCTTGGCGATCGGCATGCACTCAGTCGGGCGGGAATTATGGCGGGCGACACCCTACTACCTCCTGAGCAGCATCACCACGGGTATCTTGGTAACGAAGCTTCTTGGGCAATGGCTCGAGCGAGCAAAAGGGTGGATGCTTACTCCGTTCGGCATGGTAGCTCTATTCGTCGGAACTTGGGTCTTCGCCTCCTGCATGCTTGCGGTGAACGCCGTGGCGAGCTTCACACAGAACCTCGGTACCCAAAACCCTTTCCAAGCCTTCACGGGCATCCGGCTCCATGATTCGCTGATCATGTTCTTCTGGTATCCGCTCTACGGTTTCGGGATGATCTT
>CAIKRN010000001.1 GCA_903829855.1 uncultured Opitutia bacterium | reverse complement strand
CGTTCTCGTTAATCCAGTTGATCATTGAGGCGAGGGTCGTCGACTTACCCGAGCCCGTCGGCCCGGTGACGAGCACCAAGCCGCGAGCCCGGCGAAGCATGTCCTTGACGACAACGGGCAGCCGCAACTGCTCCAAGGTAAGCATCGATGAAGGCAGCAAGCGAAGCACCATGCCATAGGCACCCTTCCCACGGAACGCGTTAACACGCAGGCGAGATTTACCACGAAAAGAGAAAGCAAAATCGCACCCACCGTCTTTCTCTAGGCGCGGGAGCTGGATTACTGGGACGACGGCACGCACCAACTTCTCCACGTCTGCCTCGGTAAGAATGGGGCCATCCACCGAAACAACGACGCCGTTAACGCGCAGACACGGCGAACGGCCCACGTGGATGTGCAGGTCAGAGGCACCGTTCTCGGACATGACCTCCAGCAACTGGTTCATCTCGTAGGCCATCGTGCTCAGATAATGTCGTCGGAGACGGTCGCACCGAGGACCTCCTCGATGGTGGTCATCCCGGAGGCGACCTTGCGCTGGCCGTCTTCGCGCATCGTACGCATGCCGGCCTCGCGGGCCTTGCGGCGGAGGTCGACGAGATTCGCCCCGCCGTAAATCATCTCCTGAATTTCCTCGGTGATGACGAACATTTCAAAGACACCGCGACGACCCTTGTAGCCGCGCTCGCCGCACTTGACGCAACCTGCCCCCTTCATCGGGGTCGCGCCCGCCATGTCCTGCTCAGACATACCGATGGAATAGAGTTCTTTCGCCGTGGGCTTGTAAGGCTGGACGCAGGCCTGGCAGTTACGGCGCACGAGGCGTTGCGCCAACGCCCCGCGAAGCGCGGCGGAGACGAGGAACGGCTTGACGCCGATATCAACGAGTCGGGTCACCGCGCTGACCGAATCATTGGTGTGCAACGTCGAGAAAACCATGTGGCCGGTAAGCGCCGCATTGATGGCGATTTCCGCCGTCTCGAGATCTCGAATTTCCCCGATCATCACGATATTAGGGGCCTGACGAAGCATGGCGCGCAGCGCGGCGGCGAACGTCATACCGACATCGCGCTTCACCTGGACCTGATTGATACCCGCCATCTGGTACTCGACCGGGTCCTCGACCGTAATAATCTTACGGTCGGGCTTATTGATATAATTGAGCGCGGAGTAGAGCGTGGTGGACTTACCCGAACCCGTTGGACCGGTAACGAGGAAAACGCCGTCCGAACCCGAGATCAGCCCCTGGAACTTAGCTTGGTCGTCGGCGAAGAAACCCAATTCAGGCAGGCCCAGTTTGAGGCCCTCCTTATCGAGGATTCGCATGACGATAGATTCGCCGTAAACCGTGGGCAGAACCGAGACACGCAAGTCGATGTCGCGGCCGCCCGTGCGGGCCTGAATACGTCCGTCCTGCGGGATGCGCTTCTCGGCGAGCGAGACCTCCGCCATCAGCTTGAGTCGGGAAATCACGGAGGCCTGCAACCGCTTCGGCGGGCCCTTCATTTCTTGCAAGACGCCGTCGATACGGAAGCGCACGCGGAAACGCTTCTCGAGGGGCTCTAGATGAATATCGGAAGCTTTCCGACGGATGGCATCGACGATGAGCGAGTTGACGTAACGGATGATGGGGGCGTCGTCTTCCTTAACGTCTCCACCCTGCGGGAGCTCTACCGACAGGCCGCCCTCCTCGGACTTGCCCAAGATATCATCATAGGAAACGCTCATCTGGCCGCCGTTATAGCAGCGAGAGATTGTCGCTTTAAGCTCGTCGGGCGGGGCTAGCTTCGGATTCAGCGCCACCTTCAACATGCGGGAAATGGAGTCGATGGTCTCCGTGTCGAGCGGGTCGGAAATCGCGACGACCAACTCCACGCCATCCATCTGCAAGGGCAGGATATTGTGGCGCTCAGCTTGGTCTCGGCTAATCAGTTTAAGGACTTCTTCGGTCGGTGAGATCTGGGTAAGATCCACCAATTCCATGTCAAATTCCTTGCTCAGGGCCTCGGTAATCTTCCCCCAGGCAACCTTTTCCGTTTCTACTAATTTGGCTAAAGCCAGCGTATCGGGATGCTGACCTTCAGGGATGGCCCCCAGATCGGCCCTGGCCTGCGTCACGTCGGCAGGGGACACGAGCCCCTTGTCCTGAATGAATTGAATGACGTAGTCGTCGGCGGTCGTCACAGTAGGGAAGTCCGGAGCGGAAGATGGGGGTAGAAATGCCGCGCCTCATGGAGAGGAACGGCGGGGAAAATAAACTAAATCGGGGAACCTTGCCCGCAACCGCAAATTGAGCGAAAACCTACCGATTTTCCACGCCGCGGAGCCGTGCAACTAATTCGGCTACCTGCTGACGAAGAAAAGAGAGCGTGCCGTCATTCCAGATTACCCAGTCCGACATCTTAACCTTCTGTTCCATAGTTATTTGCGAACTTACTCGCGCATTAATTTGCGCAACTGAAAGTCCGCGACCGCGCAATCGTTCACGACGGATGGCGTCAGAACTTGCGATGCAAACGACTTTTGAAAACTCCGCTCCTAAATTTTTCTCAAAAAGCAGCGGGAT